>CADAOA010000004.1 GCA_902789435.1 uncultured Bacteroidia bacterium
ATAGCCTTTATCCTTCTCTTGGCATCTTCGCTCAGCGACGACATAGGAGGCACTATCATGTAGCAGTAAGCTTTGACCGTACTTCTTCCCACCCTTCCGCGAAGCTGATGCAGATCGCTCAGGCCAAACATTTGTGCCTGGTTGATTATCATAGTGTTGGCGTTTGGAATATCTATGCCGTTTTCTATGATTGTGGTGGATATCAGAACGTCGTAGTCCCCGCGGATGAAATCCAGCATCCTCTCTTCCAGCTTTGACGGTTCCATCTGTCCATGTCCAGTAACCGTACGCACCTGAGGACATATCCTGTGTACCATCTGTTCCACCGCAGCTATGTCTTCCACCCTGTTGTGCACGAAAAATACCTGGCCTCCGCGACGGACTTCATTCATTATGGCATCCCGGATAAGGTCTTCGTTGAAATCAATTATTTCCGTCTGTACCGGAAGGCGGTTAGGTGGAGGGGTGTTTATGATGGAAAGGTCTCTCGCACCCAGAAGCGAGAACTGGAGCGTGCGTGGAATAGGAGTAGCTGTAAGTGTCAGTGTATCAACCTCTACCTTTAATTGGCGAAGACGTTCCTTGGCTGCCACTCCAAATTTCTGTTCCTCGTCTATTATAAGAAGTCCAAGATCCTTGAACTCTATTTTCTTGTTCAGAAGCCGGTGGGTTCCGATAACAATGTCCGTGCGGCCTTCTTTCAGCGACTGGGTGATTTCCCTGATTTCCTTAGCCGTGCGAAGACGGCTGATATAATCTATCCTTACCGGGAATTTCTCAAGCCTTTCCGTAAATGTCTTGTAATGCTGAAGGGCAAGTATGGTAGTCGGAACCAGGACGCATACCTGTTTGCTGTCGCATACTGCCTTGAAGGCGGCCCTGATGGCAACTTCTGTCTTTCCGAATCCTACATCTCCGCAGATCAGGCGGTCCATAGGATTAAGGCTTTCCATATCCGCCTTGACTGCCTTTGTCGCGGAAACCTGGTCCGGAGTATCCTCGAACATGAACGAAGCTTCCAGCTCGCTTTGCATATAGGTATCGGCTGAGAACGCAAATCCGCGGCTTTGTTTTCTCTCTGAGTACAAGGCTATGAGTTCTTTTGCTATATCCTTGATCTTAGCCTTGGTAGAAGTCTTGAGCTTGTTCCAGGCGCCACTTCCCAGCTTATATATTTTTGGAGGAACACCGTCTTTGGATTTATACTTGGAAATCTTGTGCAGACTGTGTACGGAAACAAATATCACATCTCCGTCACGATACATTATCTTCACCGCTTCCTGTACTTTTCCCCCTATATTGGTTTTGACAAGTCCTCCGAAAACTCCGACTCCGTGATCTATATGCACGATGTAATCTCCCACATGATAACCGTTGAGGTCTTCTATGGCGAGCCTTTCGCTACGTTCTACCTGACGACGGAGTTTTACCCTGTGGAATCTTTCGAAAATCTGATGGTCGGTGTAAAGGCAGATCTTTGCATCGGGACAGATGAATCCCTGGCAAGGAGAACATTCCAGATGCTCGAAATGAGGGTATTCTCCTTTGGAAATCCTGGAGGAATCCCGGAAAATATTCCTGAGCCTTTCCGCCTGATCTTGGCTGCGGGAAGATATGTAAACTTTATAACCTTCTGAATTCCTCTTTCTTATATCATCTGCCAGAAGTTCGAAGTTCTTATTGAAAGAAGGTTGTGGAAGACACTGTACATTAACGGTCTCTTCAGAAACCGGAGACACTCTCTTAATGCTTCTTCCATTCAGCGATATTACCCTGAATCCTTCCCACATCGCCGAGAAATCTTCAAATGTATCCGACCAGATAATGCAACTGTCCTTACCTATGTAGTCCGGCAGGGTCTGACCGCCAAGGGCCATTACGGAAGACGGTTTCTGCATATCCGGAAATATCTCCACTTTTCCTACCCTTTCCGTGGATCGCTGACTGGATATATCGAACTTGCTTATAGATTCCGCCTGGTTGCCGAAGAAATCTATCCTGTATGGCACATTGTCGGAATATGAGAATATATCCACGATTCCTCCGCGAATGGCAAACTGCCCGGGTTCAGATACAAAATCCACTCTCTCGAATCCGGCACCGAAAAGTTTGTCTTTCAACTCCTCGAAATCCGTTTCTTCTCCTTCCTTCAGGCAAAGTATGCTTTCTGTCACCGCCTGCCTGGCCACACACAGTTCCTTAACTGCATCCGGATATGTAACTATCACAATATCACCGTTCTCAGGATTAAAACCGTTTATAGCGCTGAGTGTTATACTTCTCTGCACCTTGTTGGAAGAATCCTTTATGGTAACTATCTTTGAGGTGGAAGAAGAGCTGCAGGGGAAATACAGAACCTGACCGGAAAAAACGGAATAAAGATCGCTGCACATGTTTTCAGCACCTTCCTTGGTGTCTGAAATCACAAGGTGGATAAAGGAAGAACAGCACAACTCCATCGCGGAAGACAACAGTATCCCCTTGGAAGATCCGAAAAGTCCCTTTATGCAAAGCGAGGAATCTTTCCCGCCTATAAAGGAAGAAACTTTGCGGACAGCTTCCAGGCTACTGAATTTTGCCGTTATGCCCTCCATCTTTCCCATCAGGACTGCAAATTTAGTTTTTTGCCTGGAATATGTTCCTAAACATGTTGATAACTTTGTTAAAAATCCGAGGATAAAAATTCCGGTGGAAAACCTGGCTTTTATCCAACAGGCTTATCAAAATCCTATCAACAGTATTTGAAGCGGAAAATCCTATTCAGAATATGCTCCAGACAACATTTTACAAGGTTATCAACAATTTCCACAGGATATAAAAAACAACAAAGATTCTTTTTAAAATTTAATAGTTGTTATAGTATAGCTTGTGTAAAAAAGGTATCTTTGCCTAACCATGACAGAAGAAACATTCAATCCGAGGGAAATCGAACCCGCATCCGACAGGGAAGTGGAGTCTTTGGTGCGGCCTAAGGAATTCCAGGATTTTTCCGGCCAGGAGAAAGTGGTGGAGAATCTGAAGGTATTTGTAAAGGCTGCCAAGATGAGGGGGGAGAGTCTGGACCATACACTGCTTTTCGGGCCTCCGGGTCTCGGAAAGACAACCCTTGCGAACATAATCGCCAATGAGATGGGCGTGGACATGAAAGTGACTTCCGGTCCTATCCTGGACAAACCGGGAGATCTTGCCGGCCTTCTGACATCCCTGGAAACCGGAGATGTGCTTTTCATAGACGAGATCCACCGCCTTCCTAAGATCGTTGAGGAATATCTTTACTCCGCGATGGAGGATTTCCGCATAGACATTATGATAGACAAGGGTCCGGGAGCAAGAAGCGTGCAGATCACCCTCAATCCGTTTACCCTTGTCGGAGCCACCACAAGAAGCGGCCTTCTGTCTTCACCTCTCAGGGCAAGGTTCGGAATAAACTGTCACCTTGAATATTACAACACTGAAACACTGAAGAAAATAGTCAAGCGTTCCGCAGGTATCCTGGATATAGACATTGATGACCAGGCTGCAAAGGAAATAGCCTGCCGTAGCCGTGGAACTCCAAGAATCGCGAACTCCCTTCTGAGAAGAGTCAGGGACTTTGCCCAGGTAAAAGGTAACGGAGACGTGGATCTTGAGATCACCAGATATTCCCTGGATGCCCTTAACATAGACAAGCGTGGCCTTGACCAGATGGACAACAAGATCCTTTCCACCATCATATCCAAATTCAAGGGCGGTCCTGTCGGCATAACCACAATCGCAACTGCAGTGGGTGAAGATGCCGGTACCATAGAAGAAGTATATGAACCATTCCTTATCCAGGAAGGTTTCATCAGGAGAACTCCGAGAGGAAGGGAAGTAACCGAACTCAGTTACAAACATCTTGGAATATCAAAATACAGAAACGACCTTTCACTTTTCTAGAAACAGAATCATCAATAAATAAAATTATGAAAAAGCTCCTTGCAATAATTCTGATATCTATGCTCAGCATAGATGTATTTGCCTGCACCTCAGCGATATTCACCGGCAAATGCACAAAAGACGGAAGACCTCTGATGTGGAAAAACCGCGATACCGGAGAACTCAACAACCGTCTTGAACATTTCAAGGGAAAGAAATACGATTTCGTAGGGCTTGTCAATTCTCCAAGCAAAGGCGGAGAAGTCTGGGCAGGCAGCAATGAAGCCGGATTCTGCATAATGAATACAGCCAGCTATAATCTTGCCATTCCTGAGGAAAAGGATCTTCAGGATGGAGAAGGTGCTGTAATGTTCAAGGCTCTTGGCATATGCCGCACACTCAAGGATTTTGAAAAATTCCTGGATACCATAAAGAAGCCTCTGGCAGTTGAAGCCAACTTCGGAGTCATCGACGCTGAAGGCGGTGCCGCATACTATGAAGTCAATACCAGGACCTGGAAAAAGTTTGACGCCAACGACTCAAAGCTCGCTCCTGAAGGATATCTTATCTGGACCAACTATTCCAGAAGCGGAAAGGTTGACCAGGGTATGGGATATGTAAGATGGGGCAATGCCACAGACATCGTTGAAAAGGCTTACAAGGAAGGAGTGAAATTCACTCCTGAATGGATAATGGAAAACCTTTCAAGGTCATTCTATCATTCTATCCTCAAGACGGACCTCAGAAACTCTGATATTGCAGAGAAAACCAACGGATGGTTCATAGACCAGGACTTCATTCCGAGAAAATCCACCTCAGCGATCTCTATTTTCCAGGGTGTTGCAAAGGGAGAAAAGGCAAAGCACACAATCTTCTGGTGCGGAATGGGTTATGGTCCTCTTGCAGTTCTTGTTCCTGTTATTATGACACACACCAAACTTATTCCTGCAACCCTTGCAAAAGGTTCTTCAGTAGGAAAGGACAAGAAAAAAGGTAACCCAAACAACTGCTTCGTATGTGACCAGGTACTAAACCTGAAGAAAAAAATCTTCCCTATAAAGAGAGGAAACGGCAACAAGTACTTCAATTTTCACAAACTCTACAACCCTCAAGGAACAGGTTACAGCCAGCAGCTGAAGAAGACCGAAGAGGCCATACTTGAGAAATCAGCAGAGGCTATTGAAATCCTGAGAAACGGAGACCTTGACGAAAAGAAACACAAGCGTTTCAACAGCGAGATTGACGAAATCCTCACTGCTGCATACAACAACCTTAAGTAAAACCCAAATAGATTTCTAATAAATCCTAAGCGGCGGCAGGAAGAAATTCTGGCCGTCGCTTTCTCCTGTTACAGTGATTCTTACACTCTTGACTTTAGTGTCTGGAGTAAGCACTATGCGGCTGCAGTCAACCTCTTTTCTGCCCCACCGTCTTCAGAATACTCAGCATAGCCTTCGGTGAGTCCGTAGAAATCCACGTTTGCCCTTCCGGTAACAATGTCGATTACAGAGCATTTTATAGGTTCGTCAAAGACAAATGTGATGTAGTCTCCTGCCTTTGCCCTGCCCTCAAATCTGCAATATGCTTTTTCCTTATATTCCTTGAGGATGCTGAGGTTTTTCTCCGATGCCCTCATATTGGTCTCGATTTCAAAATGAGGCACCATGCGGACGGTTTGCAGAGGCATGTTTGAAACAGCGACTCCAACGGAATGAAGGGTGTCAGAAACAAATGTGGCAAACCTGTAATTTGCAATGTCTCTGGTAATTATAGGCTCAGTATAGACATACTTGTAATTAGTGGTGTCTTTCTGGCCTCTTATATTTCCGATCTCGGTCTGAGGAGAAACTATAGCATATTTTACCACGGCTCCCTCATACGGAGGAGTAACCGTAATCTTGTAAGGCCGCATATAGGATTCGCTTATCAGAACATCTGTTTTTGTAAAAGCGACAGGCTCTGCCTTTACTTCAGGATATGGTACCCTGAATCTTATTCCCATATTCTCAAGCCTCGCAAAATGAGCCTGTGTCAGACGGTCATAGAAATACTTGTAATTGGCAGCACTGTCTGCGATAGTCCTGGAAGTTCCCCATCCTGTTTCCGCCAGGGCACAGAGTCTTGGGAACATCTGATATTCCACAAAATTCTCAGGTCTGTTTCCAAGTTCTTCCCAAAGTCCGGCCTGCACTCCAACCACGTGTTTACGTGCAAGTTCCAGATTTGAAGCGGCCTTGCCTGCATCTTTTCCGGCAGATGCAAGCTTTATAGGATCGTATGAATAGGTTATCTCCAGCGGAATCACCCTTGCCCAGTTATGTCCTCTTTCAATAGGAGACTGCTGCATATCCAGATAGACATATTCAGCAGCCTGCATCACACAGTCAAATCCGTTCTGCACAGCCATCGGACCCCACTTCTTGCTGTGCCATACATAAATCAGAGAATTGTCCTTGATGTCATCGGCATACATTATCTCTTCCCATCCTGCAATCTTCTTTCCGTACTTCTTTGCAATCTGGTTAACCCTTGAAACAAAATAGAAATGCAGTTGCTCGGAATTTGTCATTCCCATCTTCTTCATCAGAGCCTGGCAATCCGGGCATTTCTCCCAGTTGAAACGGTTGACTTCGTCTCCTCCCATATTGATGATGCCGGAAGGAAACATCTCTGCCATCTCCTTTATGATTTTCTCGATAATCTCATAGTTACTCTCCTTTGCCACGCACCAGATTTCACGGCTGAATCCGGTCTCGTTGATAGATGTGTCTTCAGGAAATTCGCATAGTATTTCAGGATAGCTGCCGGCTATCGCGGCGCTGTGCCCCGGAGTTTCGATCTCTGGAATAATTTCTATTCCCCTGTCAGCGGCATACTTTACTATATCCTTGATCTGCTGCTGGGTATAGTATCCTCCATATCTCTTGTTCCCCGATCCGAAACTTGACGGAATCACTTCATCCGGTCCTCTCCACGCTCCCTTTTCGGTAAGCAATGGAAGAGACTTTATCTCCACTCTCCATCCCTGGTCATCCGTAAGATGCCAGTGGAACTTGTTCAGCTTGTGATATGCCATCCAGTCCAGCACCTTGTAAACATCCTCGGCCGGCCTCCAGGTCCTGGAAACATCCAGTTCAAAACCTCTGTATCTGAAAGAAGGAGAGTCTTCTATCCTTCCTTGGGGAATAATGATTAAATTTGAAAAATCTCTGTTGTTGAAATTATATGTCTGGGGAGGTAATAGCTGAAGAAGGGTTTGGATTCCGCTCATGGCTCCTTCGTAGCCGTTACTGAAAATGAATATGGCGTTTTCCTGAACTTCAAGGCTGTATTCGCGGCCTTCCGGTGCGGCATTGTCTGCTATCAGAATGCTGATAACAGGATGCTCTCTCTTTATTGTTTTTTTGGCGGACTTCCATTTTTCCCACCTGATGATTTCCACTTTTTCTCCTGTCAGGTTCTTGATATGTCCGGCAAGATAATCAGACAGGAACGGATCATTAGATACAACCCTGACATCTTTTTTAAGAACGAAACAAGGGGAATTCAGATCGTAATAAACATCCTTTGGCTGAGGTATCAGCTGGGTATAAGGGTTGTTGCCGTCAAATTTGTTTTCGTTTGTCTGGGCATAAACAAAACGGGGAGCCGCCAAAGCGGCGGCAAAGGCGATTATTGTCAGGAACCGTCTGATATTCATAAATATATCGCGATGAATAAATTAATTGTTTACTTCTTTTCTTTCTTTACTGGCCTTTCTTCAAAATGACCGGTATAGTTGATGAAGTCCCTGTATTGGCTATCCACCTTCACATAGGCGATGCCGTTGTGGTAAACCTCTATCGTTATATAGAATGTCTCCGAATTGTAGCGGTTCGGGAAGTTGAATTCCAGTAAAGCATAACAGTTCCTTCTTGAAGGATTCATCGTGGTCTTTACGTTAACCGGAACATTATCGGCATCAACTGCTATAGCGTCTTCGTTCGGGAAGGAAAAATTAGCTCGCCCTACGTAAGGAAGATAGCATTTGAGGATACCGTCCTTGATAGATATGCTGTATCCGTCCATCGTTTCCTTCTGAGGGAATGCCCTAGGCTGGATACGGTCTATCACGATGTATATATCTCCATCCTGAATAGCGTTGGAGACAAGGGCAGCGGTTTGCTCCTTTTCCTGAGGAGTTTGGGTGAAAGCTCCACAACCAGCAAAAACAAAGGCGGTTGCGATCAGAGCCAGAACAGTTGTCTTGAAAGTTTTCATATGTTTTACTATTTATTCTGTCAATGGATTAGGATCTTCCGGATAAGGCCTTGAGTCAACTTCTCCCTCATAGGATACGGACTCGAATCCCGGAACTTCAACCATAATGTAACACTTGCCGGAAGGATATACCTGAAGGGTCATTGTTACCTGGATGGCCTGGGTATCTGTATCGGAGTCGTTATTCCAGAAAATTGATTGGAACATATAGCTTTTCTGCTTTTCGCTCCATCCGCCGAATATGGTGGTGATCTGATTGTTGGCTATGATGCTGATATCTGTGTTGGCCAGACTGTATGCCTGTCTTGCCTTGGTCTCTGCAAGTCCGGTGAAAGGAAGGCAGCAGGAAATACGGTCTCTTTTCAGGTCGATATAATATTCGGCCGTACTTGCATTTATGGTGTTGTAGTTGAAATTGAAATTGTTGTTCTTGTTGAAGCTTCTGGTGATGAAGATGAAAAGATCTTTTTTGGCGGCGCCGTCATTGGTAATCTTGGCGATACGCTCTTTTCTTTCCTTATTGGATTCTTTCTTTTTCTTCTGCGAATAGGAAGGAACACAGATTAGAACAGCGGCCAGAAGGCACATTGTAATGGTAAAAATCTTTTTCATATCTGAAATTGGTTTATTTCTTTGTTATTAATAGTTTCCTTTGGTTTAATGCCAATTTGAGTTGCAAAAACTGCTCCCGAAACAAATATAGCGATTAAACTTTTGAAATAGCGGAAAAAATGGTTAAAATTGTAGATGTTTTCAAAGATTGTAAATAATTAATCTAAAACAAATGTCAGATACAAAACTTATATCCAATATTCCTGACGGTCCGCTGTCGGAAAAATGGAAAAAGCGTAAGGCAGAAATTAAGGTTGTGAGTCCTGCAAACAAGAGAAAACTGGAAGTTATCGTTGTGGGAACCGGCCTTGCAGGAGCGTCTGCCGCAGCCTCTCTCGGAGAGATGGGCTACAATGTAAAGATCTTCTGCATCAGCGATTCTCCAAGAAGAGCCCACTCTATTGCAGCTCAGGGAGGTATCAATGCAGCAAAGAACTATCAGAACGACAATGACTCCATCTATCGCCTGTTCGTTGATACTGTAAAGGGAGGAGACTTCCGCAGCCGCGAGGCAAACGTTTACCGCCTTGCCGAGGTTAGCAACCTCATCATAGACCATTGTGTTGCACAGGGAGTTCCTTTCGCAAGGGAATACGGCGGACTGCTGGCCAACCGTTCATTCGGAGGTGCTCAGGTTAGCCGTACATTCTATGCAAGGGGCCAGACCGGACAGCAGCTGCTTCTGGGTGCATACGCATCCCTGAACAAGGAAATCAAGAACGGTACGGTAAAGAGCTATCCAAGACACGAGATGCTGGACCTGGTTCTGATCAACGGCCAGGCAAAGGGTATCATCGCCCGTAACATTGCAACCGGAGAAATCGAGAGATTCGGAGCTCACGCAGTCGTTATCGCAACCGGCGGTTACGGAAACGTTTACTTCCTGTCCACCAACGCCATGAACTCCAACGGAAGTGCCGCTTGGCAGTGCTACAAGAAGGGCGCTTTCTTCGGAAACCCTTGCTTCGCGCAGATCCACCCTACCTGTATTCCGGTTCACGGAACCCAGCAGTGCAAGCTTACCCTTATGAGCGAGTCGCTGAGAAACGACGGAAGAATTTGGGTTCCTAAAAAGATGGAAGACGTGCTCAAACTCCGCAAGGGAGAGATCAAGGCTTCCCAGATTCCTGAAGAAGACCGCGACTACTATCTGGAAAGAAGATATCCAGCATTCGGAAACCTTGTTCCTCGTGATATCGCTTCACGTGCGGCAAAGGAAAGATGCGATGCCGGATACGGCGTGAACGAGACCGGAAAGGCAGTGTTCCTGGACTTCAAGACCGCCATCGAAAGGCTCGGCGAAGACAAGATCCGCGAGCGTTACGGCAACCTCTTCCAGATGTATGAGGAAATCACGGACGTGAATGCTTACAAAGAACCGATGATGATTTACCCTGCTATCCACTACACGATGGGAGGTCTCTGGGTTGACTATGACCTTCAGACTACCATCCCTGGACTGTTTGCAATCGGCGAGGCCAACTTCTCAGACCACGGCGGAAACCGTCTTGGAGCATCCGCTCTGATGCAGGGTCTGGCAGACGGATATTTCATACTGCCTTACACTATCGGCGGATATCTTGCCAAGAAGATCCAGGAGCCTAAGACAGATATCAACGCTCCTGAGTTTGACGAGGCCGAGAAGGCTGTCAAGGAACGTATTGCAAAACTGTTTGCAATCAAGGGAAAGAAATCTCCTGACGAAATCCACAAGGAACTTGGAAACATCATGTGGGAATATGTCGGAATGGGACGTACAGAAGAGGGCCTGAAGAAGGCTATCGTTGAAATCAAGCGCCTGAAGGAAGAGTTCTGGAAGAACGTTTATGTTTCCGGAGAAAACGGAGAGTTCAACCAGGAGCTCGAGAAGGCCATGAGGCTTGCAGACTTCTTCGAGATCGGCGACCTTATGGCTCGCGACGCTCTCAACAGAAGGGAAAGCTGCGGCGGACACTTCAGAGAGGAGATGCAGACCGAAGAGGGTGAGGCAAAGCGTGACGACGAGAACTTCATGTATGTTTCAGCCTGGGAATACAAGGGTGAGGACAAGGAGCCTGAACTCCACAAGGAACCTCTTGTATATGAAGGAATTAAAGTAGCAACCAGAAATTATAAAGACTAGTCTATGAAATTCACTATAAAAGTTTGGAGACAGAAAAATGCCAAGACAAAAGGGCATTTTGAGACTTATAAGGTTGACAACATAAGTCCTGATTCTTCCTTCCTTGAGATGCTTGACATTCTCAACGACCAGCTGGTTCACCAGAACTCCGATCCTGTTGCTTTCAGCAAAGGATGCGAAGGTGGCGAGGCTTGCTCAGGCGAGAAATACAAACAGGCCAAGGCAGCCGGCAAGGCTCTTCCTATCAGCTTTGACCACGACTGCCGTGAGGGTATCTGCGGAGCTTGCTCCCTGTACATCAACGGAAGGGCCCACGGTCCTGAGAACGAGGTAACAACCTGCCAGCTGTTCATGCGCAAGTTCAAGGACGGCAGCACCATCACCATCGAACCTTGGAGAAGTGCAGCTTTCCCTGTAATCAAGGACCTTGTAGTAGACCGCAGCGCCCTTGACAAGATCATGCAGGCCGGCGGTTTCGTGGATGTAAGGACCGGAAGCGCCCAGGATGCCAACAGCATCCTCATTCCTAAGGAAAAGGCAGACGAGAGTATGGACGCTGCAAGCTGCATCGGATGCGGTGCCTGCGTTGCAACCTGCAAGAACGGTTCTGCAATGCTGTTCATCGGCGCAAGGGTCAGCTCCCTGGCTCTCCTTCCTCAGGGAAAGGTAGAGAGCACCAGAAGGGCCATCAACATGATCGCCAAGATGGACGAACTCGGATTCGGTAACTGCACCAACACCAGGGCTTGCGAAATGGAGTGCCCTAAGCATGTGACTATCAGCCATATTGCAAGGCTTAACCGCGAGTTCCTGAAAGGCTACCTGAAAAAGTAAAGACCGCGTTGTCAAAATGAAATAGCCGCTGAATCCCAGCGGCTATTTTTTTATTCAAACTCAAGCTCGTCAAAGTTCTGCCAGAGAAAGCCGGTGAAAGGATATCTGCCCCTTATGGTTTCACCGACCATATTATAGAGGTCGTTTCTTAATTTGTCTATCCCGATCTTTTCCTTGGCGGAGATGAAGATTGCAGGAGAGTTTTCCTTTGCAACCCAGGATTCTTCGAGCTGACGGAGCGAGATGTTGCCGGGGCGGTCCTCACTGAGGTCGAATTCGCTCTTTGGCTTGAACTTATATGCGTCTATCTTGTTGAAAACCATAAAGACAGGCTTGTTGGCCGCACCTATTTCCTCGAGGGTTTTCTTTACCACCTTTATCTGGTCTTCAAAGTTCGGATGGCTTACGTCCACCACGTGAAGCAGGAGGTCTGCTTCCCTGACTTCATCAAGGGTGCTTTTGAAAGATTCCACAAGCTGGTGAGGAAGTTTTCTGATGAAGCCTACGGTATCGCTGAGGAGGAAAGGAGTGTTGTCTATAACCACCTTTCTTACGGTTGTGTCCAGGGTGGCGAAGAGCTTGTTTTCCGCAAAGACCTGGCTCTTGGAAAGAAGGTTCATTATGGTGCTCTTTCCAACATTGGTATAGCCTACAAGCGAGACTCTTACCATGCTTCCGCGATGGCTTCTCTGGGTTGCCATCTGGCGGTCTATCTTCTTGAGCTGGTCTTTGAGCTGAGAGATCTTGTCCATTACTATACGGCGGTCTGTCTCCAGCTGTTTTTCACCGGCTCCGCCTCTTGTTCCGCGACCTCCACGCTGCCTTTCCAGGTGGCTCCACATACCGGTAAGCCTCGGGAGAATATACTGGTATCTTGCAAGCTGGACCTGGGTTTTGGCATAAGCAGTCTGGGCCCTCATCGCGAAAATATCCAGAATCAAAGACGTGCGGTCCAGAATGGAGCAGTTAAGCTCTTTTTCAAGATTTCTCACCTGGGCGCCGGAAAGCTCATCGTCGAACACGGCCAGAGGTATCTCGTTCTGGGCGATGTATTCCTTTATCTCCTGAAGCTTGCCCTTGCCCACGTATGTGCTGGAATTCGGCTTGTCTATTCTCTGCAAAAACCTCTTGACACCTTCTATAGAAGCTGTCATGGCCAGAAACTCCAGCTCGTCCAGATATTCGTTTGCCTGAAACTCCGTGATATCAGGAGTCACAGCGCTTATCAAAATAGCTTTCTCCATAAACCGGGTGCAAGTTACTTATTTTTAAACTAAATTTGTGTTAACAATTCAAATGCTTGTTATGTTGAAAAAATCATTGTTTTTGTTTTTAGTTTTAGCTGTCGTTATGGGAAGCGTAACTGAATCATCTGCACAGAAAAAGAGAATGAGAGACTATGGTCTTTCATACGGAGTGTTCAAAACCGGACAATATAATGCCATCACCGATGTAGCGGGAGTTACCGTAGGCCAGGTAACACTGAATCAGGGAGAGGATATGCGAACCGGCGTAACCGCGATACTTCCACATCAGGGAAATATCTTCCGCAAGAAGGTTCCGGCAGCCATCTATCTGGGCAACGGTTTCGGAAAACTTGCCGGCTACAGCCAGGTAAAAGAACTCGGAAACATAGAAACCCCTATCATATTGACAAATACGCTTAGCATTGCGGCGGGTCTTGACGGTATCATAACCCATACCATCAACCAGCCAGGCAACGAGAACGTCAGAAGCGTGAACGGAGTCGTGGGAGAAACTAACGACGGCGGCCTGAACAACATCAGGGCAAGATATGTGAAGCCTGAGCACGTGCTCCAGGCAATCGCCCAGGCAAAGGGCGGCCCTATGGAAGAAGGCTGCGTTGGAGCCGGAACGGGCACGATCTGCTTCAGCTGGAAAGGCGGAATAGGCACCTCGTCAAGAGTGCTTCCGGCAGACCTTGGCGGATATACGGTCGGTGTTCTGGTACAGACCAACTATGGCGGAATCCTGGAAATCTGCGGAGTGGAAGTAGGAAGAAAACTCAAGGACTATTCTTTCCGCAAGAGTGTAGAGGCTGAGGCTAAAAAGGAAGAGGCCAAGAAAGGCGACGGCTCCTGCATGATAGTGGTTGCAACGGATGCGCCCGTTGATGCCCGCCAGCTTGAAAGGATGGCAAAAAGAGCCTTCATGGCACTGGCCAAGACCGGAAGCTTTGCTTCCAACGGAAGCGGAGATTATGTTATAGCTTTCTCTGTCTGCCCGGAGAACCTCATAGAAGGAGAAGAGACCCACACATTCAAGGTTCTGGACAATGACCAGATGTCCCCGATGTTCGAGGCGACAATTGAGGCAACTGCAGAGGCTCTGTGGAACAGCCTGTTTGCCGCAGAAACCACCAAAGGATACAACGGAAAGGTTATAGAGGCCCTGCCTGTGGAAAAGGTGGTGAAGATGATAAAGAAGGAAAAAGGCATCAAATAGTATCGCTTTTGTAAATAAAAAAATCGGGGGTGGTGTTTTCCATCCCCGATTTTCTTTTAGGTTGCAGTAGTTATTCCGTAACTTTTTCTGCAGCCTGTTCTACAGCCTCGGCAGCATTCTCTACTGCTTCTTCTGCTTTCTCTCCAGCATCGTCGAACCAGCCCTTGATGTCGTTTACAACACCCTCAGCAGCTTCGTTGGCGAGCTTGCCGTAAATTTCGTCAAACTTTGCCTTGTTCTCGGTGTTCTTTGCATAGAAATCCTGGAACTCCTTGCTTACTTTCTCCATTTCCTTGCCGATTTCTCCAGCCTTGGAAAGCTTGAGGTGAGAAAGAGCGTCGGTCATTTCCTTTGTCTTCTGGGTCTGGAAATCCATGAGAGCCTTTGCGTCCTTCTCAGGATCACCGGTTGGCTTTACTCCACCGGAGGAGCAAGATGCCAGCAGGAAGCAGCAAGCAGCTGCGAGTAACAAAAATCTTTTCATCGCGATAAAATATTAAGTTAAACAACAATATAACTATCTGAGCTGGAAGATGATAGGGAAGGTGTACTTAACCTTTACAGGTTTGTTCCTCTGCTTTCCAGGGCTCCATTTAGGAGACTTCTGGATAACCCTTACGGCTTCCTTGTCCAATGAAGAGTCAACACCTCTGAGCACCTTGACATCCTTTACGCTACCGTCCTTGTCTATGGTGAACTGAACGGTTACACGACCCTGGATACCATTTTCCTTGGCGATTTCAGGATACTCGATATTGTCGTAAACCCATTTTGTAAACTCGTTAGCGTCTTTGCCCTGGAATGTAGGCTTGTCCTCTACGATTGCGAAAGGAATTTCTTCCTCAACCTCGACTTCCTCCTCTACTGGCTTTGCTTCAACGTAAGGCTTGATTTCAATCTTCTGGTCAGAGTCATCTGTACTGATGAAGTCAGTCTCAACCTTTACGTCGTTCTCCACGATCTGGAGTTCCTCTGTCATAACAGGCTCCTTGATCTGCTCTGGAGGTGGTGGAGGGGTTTCCTGGGTAATAGGAGCCTGCTCCTCGTCCGTGATGACGGTAGTGTTTGCAGCAAGGGAGCTGACTTCCTTGTCTGTGGTGCTCCACTCGAAAACGAGAAGAACCAGTGCAAGAGCGGCGATCAGACCAATCTCGCGGAACAGGGTTTTCTTGTTCTCAAGATTTGCTTTAGGGGATTTTTTGATTTCCATATAACTAGTTGTTTTTAGATAATATTCTGTTCCTTAAGTACGTTTGCAGTGTTGCGGGTTGCATCTGCGCTGGCCTTGAAGAGAGCCTTTTCCTCATCGTTGAGTTCAAGTTCAACGATCTTTTCCCATCCGCCCTTTCCTACGATTGCAGGAACGCCGATGCAGAGGTCGTTCTCTCCATATTCGCCCTCGAGATAGCAGCAGCAAGGAATCATCTTCCTCTCGTTCATCACGATGGATTTGGCCATTGTGGCAGCACTCATTCCAGGAGCATACCATGCGCTGGTTCCCAGAAGTTTGGTAAGGGTTGCACCGCCAACCATTGTGTCAGAAACGACCTTGTCGCAAACCTCCTTGCTCAGAAGCTTGGTTACTGGGATTCCCTTGTAGGTTGCAAAACGGATCAGAGGGATCATGGTCTTGTCTCCGTGTCCGCCGATAACCATACAGTCGATATCGCTTACAGGAACGTTCAGTGCCTGTGCAAGATAATAGGTGAAACGGCTGCTGTCCAGCTGTCCACCCATTCCTACGACCTGATGCTTAGGAAGGTTGTTCTTCTTCAGTGTAAGGTAAGTCATCGGATCCATAGGGTTTGCGATAACCATGATCACAGCCTTAGGAGAGTACTTGAGCACGTTCTCGGTAACGCTTGAAACGATCTTTGAATTGACTCCGATAAGTTCCTCTCTTGTCATACCAGGTTTTCTAGGAATACCTGAAGTGATGATAACTACATCAGAATCTGCGGTTTTGGAATAATCATTCGTTACTCCGGTTATTTGTGTGTTTGTTCCGTACTGCTTAGCGGCCTGCATCATATCCATAGCCTTTCCTTCGGAGATACCCTCTTTGATATCCAGAAGCACGATCTCAGAGCAGAAATTCAGGTGAAGCATTGCCTCTACGCATGAAGCGCCAACATTACCGGCGCCAATAACAGATACTTTAGCCATAAACTCTATTTTTTAGATAAATTTGCAGCACAAAGTTATCTGTTTACAGATAAAAGAGAAAAAGACAATATCAATAAAATATCAATGTTGCGTTTCACAGACAACGATGTAAAAAGCCGGCTTAAGGGCAAGGCTGAGATAAAAAAGTGGATTGGCCGCATCCTCAGCGACAGGGATTATGTCCAGGGAGAGATAAATGTCATACTCTGCTCGGACAAATTCATCCTGGACCTGAACAAAAGCTCGCTCGGGCACGATTATTACACGGACATCATCACCTTCGACTATTGTCAGGGCAATGTCGTCAGCGGGGATCTGTATATAAGCCTGGACACAGTTCTGGCAAATTCCGGAACCTACCGCCAGATGTTCTCCCCTGCTTTCAAGTGTGAACTTCTAAGGGTAATCATTCACGGAATACTCCACCTTAGCGGGGAAGACGACGTTACTCCTTACCGTCAGAAAAAGATGAGAAGCGCTGAAAACGCAGCTCTGAAACTTCTGGTTTCGGAGTTCGATGTTGATAAGATAGAAGTCGGATACAAAGGTTAGGATTCCATGGGCATAAGCAGAAAATACGATGTGATTGTAGTTGGTGCCGGTCACGCTGGATGCGAAGCCGCATTCTCGGCCGCTCGTATGGGCTGTCAGGTTCTGCTTGTGACAATGGATATGAACAAGATAGCCCAGATGTCTTGCAATCCGGCCGTGGGTGGAATAGCTAAGGGTCAGATAGTCAGAGAGATAGATGCCTTGGGTGGGGGAATGGGCTTGGTTACAGACGCTTCTACCATCCAGTTCCGGATGCTCAACAGCTCCAAAGGACCCGCTGTATGGAGTCCCAGGGCCCAGTGTGACCGCCAGTTCTTCATACTTAACTGGAGGTACCTTCTGGAACACACTCCAGGACTTCACATATGGCAGGACACAGTCACCGATCTTGTCATCGATACTTTCAAACGGAAAACAAAAGGTTATGACCATATAGTCCGCGGAGTTGTTACTGCGATGGGAGCTGAATTTTCCGCTTCCAAAGTCATTCTTACCGCAGGGACTTTTTTGAACGGCCGCCTTTTTATCGGCAGGAATTCTGCGGAAGGCGGAAGGATCGGCGAACCACCGTCTTTGAGCCTTACGGAAAAGCTGGCCCTCTTCGGAATAGAATCCGGCAGGATGAAAACCGGAACACCTCCAAGGATTGACATTAAATCCATCGATACCTCCAGGCTTGAAATCCAACCCGGAGACGAAAATCCCGGGCGCTTCTCTTTCCTGAATGTTCCTTCTTCTGTGCAGACCAACATCGCACAAAGATGCTGCTATCTTGTCCACACAAACAATAAGGTTCATTCTATCCTGAAAAGAGGTTTCAAAGACTCGCCTCTTTTCTCCGGAAAGATAACCGGACTCGGACCGAGATACTGCCCGAGCATCGAGGATAAGCTTCGCACATTTGCCGATAAAGACCAGCACCTTCTTTTCCTGGAGCCGGAAGGCTGGAATACCAACGAATATTATTTGCAGGGATTCTCTTCTTCTCTGCCGATGGATATACAGATAGAGGCCGTGCGTCATATAGAGGGTTTGGAAACGGCGGAAATATTCCGTCCGGCTTACGCCGTGGAATACGATTATTTTCCACCAACCCAGCTAAGCCATACTTTGGAATCCAAGCGTGTTTCTGGTCTTTATTTTGCCGGACAGGTCAACGGAACCACCGGTTACGAAGAAGCAGCCGCCCAGGGTTTGATGGCCGGTATAAATGCAAGCCTTTCCATCCAAAAACGCCAACCTCTGATTTTTGCCCGCAACCAGTCTTACATAGGCGTTTTGATTGATGATCTTGTCACGAAAGGAGTAGATGAACCTTACCGTATGTTTACCTCCAGGGCAGAGTACAGAATACTTCTCAGGCAAGATAACGCCGATTGCAGGCTGACGGAAATCGGATACAATATAGGCCTTGCTTCTAAAGACAGGCTGGAGCTGATGAAAGATAAATATTCCAGCATCGGCAATATCGTTTCCATTCTGGATGAAGACACGATCTCCCCTAAAGCGTTCAATACTGCAAATACTGCTGAAAAGATTTCTGAAGGAAAAAAAGCCTCGGCGCTTCTTATGCGTCCGGATGTGGCGCTTAAGGACATAATGGGAATTGTTCCCCGTGGAACATCGATCAGAAAATCTCTTTCCGCAGTTGAGAAGAAGCATCCGGTAACTGATGTGGCTGACGGAATCAGGCTTCCGTTCCGCCCTTATGGTTTTTCTGTAGACGGAGTTTTCAAGGATACTTTAAGTTCTGAAATCCTTTCTTCCGTTGAAACATCGGTAAAATACCGCGGATATGTTCAGAGAGAACAAAGCGCTGCGGACAGGATGGCCCGCCTTGAAGCCTTGAAAATTCCTCAGGACTTTGATTATATGAAAGTTACATCTCTATCTATGGAAGGCAGGATGAAGCTTCTCAGATACCGTCCTCAAACCATTGCACAAGCTTCCAGGATTTCAGGAGTTAGTCCTGCGGATATATCCGTACTTTTAGTCTATTTCGGGCGCTGAAAATTCTTCAAGCAAAAGATTTGTTAGCGCAAGTTACTTTGCGTATTAATAGGCTATTATAATAAATTACCTAAAGTTTTACTTTATTGTATTTTTGGAGCATTATTTAACCATGTCGAAACGCCCGTTATTTTAATGCGATACTTTAAGTAAGATGTTTTAAATAACTTATAACAAGCAAAATAATCTTAAAATGTTCCCCGTGGAACACTCCAAAAAACGGCCTTCAGAAACACCCCTATTTTAAGAGTTCAGCCCCAAAGACGGGTTCTGACCCATCTGAAACAAAAATAGCCCGAAAATCGGGCTATTTTTACGTTTAGAGCTTTATTTTACGCTAAAAGATTCTCCAAATCGGAGATAAAACTGTCTATATCCTCTTCGGTTGTCCTGAAAGAACACATCAGACGCACCTCCTTTATGTTTTCTCTCCAGAAATAGAAAATGTACTTTTCCTGAAGGAAGGCCATTTGCTTGTCCGAAAGCGGAGCAAGAGAAATATATACCCCGTTTGTTTCCACTTTCTGGGTAAAGTACACGCCCTTCTGCATCGCTGAGGATTCTCTGAGTTTTTTCTCCAGATATTTTGCCATGGCGTTGGAATGAGATGCCATCTTCAGGTACAGGTCGTCTTTCAGATAGGCTTCAAACTGTGCGGCGATAAAGCGGTTCTTGGAGTAAAGCTGGGTGGCCTGCTTACGGATATAGGCGAGATTCTCCGCCATTTCGCGATTCTTTTCCAGGTTGAAAATGACCACGGCCTCCCCTATCAGAAGCCCGTTCTTGGTGCCGCCGAAACTCAGCACATCCACGCCGGTGTCGGCGATCATTTCCTTAATAGAAATGTTCATTGCCGCTGCTGCGTTGGATATTCTGGAGCCATCCACGTGGATATAGCCCCCTACCGAATGCATCAGGTCTGCCAGGGCCCTGATTTCTTCTACCGTATACAGGGTTTCAAATTCCGTCGGCTGGGAAATTGAAAGGATTGCCGGCTGGACCTTGTGCTGGTCTCCGAACTTAAGGCATTCCTTGACAGTTTCCGGCTTCACCTTTCCGCCTTCCTGGTAAAGCGGGGTTATCCTGCAGGACGAGAATCTTTCTACCGCGCCGCATTCATCTTCGATTATGTGGGCGCAGGATGGAGCGAGTATGGTGCTGAAAGGTTTCAGGAAAGATGCCAGGGAAACTACGTTTGCACCGGTTCCGTTGAGCACAAAAAGGGCCTTGCAGTCATTACCCAGCAAGGCCTCGATTTGTCTCAGAACCCCTTCTGTGTATTCATCTTCTCCATAGCCGAAGCAATAGCCCTCGTTCACACGCTCTATTGCCTGAAGAATGGAAGGATGGATACCGGAGTGGTTGTCACTCCCGAAAGAGCATTTTTTCATCAAGTGAAATTATTTGCAGATGCCCTCGTAAGCGGCAGCGTCAAGCAGAGAATCAACCTCTGAAGGGTTGGTCATCTCGACCTTAATCAGCCAGCCGGCTCCGTAAGGATCCTTGTTTACGCTTTCCGGAGCGCTTTCCAGGTCCGGGTTGATTTCAATAACCTTTCCGCTTACAGGCATCAGAGCGTCAGCCACGGTCTTTACGGCCTCGATGCTTCCGAACTGGTCTCCTGCTGCAAGAGTTTCACCCTCGCAGGTGATGTCGAGGAAGACGATGTCTCCCAGCTCGCTCTGAGCGAAATCTGTAATACCTACAGTTGCAATGTTGCCCTCTACGCTAACCCACTCGTGGTCGTTAGAGTACTTGAGATTTGAAGGAATATTCATATTCAAAGTTTTTATGTGATTATCAAATATTTGTTTGCAAAAGTCAAAAGTATGAAATCTCAGCGACTATACCAAACCGGAAGCACTGCCAGTGCAATGGTGATGGTAAATAACAAGCTATATATCAATATATTCCGCGATGTTTGCCCAAGCACGGCATTGAGTTCTTTTCCGTGGTTGATCCTTACCATATTCCTGTGGGCGAGGAAAAGGAACGGCAAAAAGAAAAGCGGAATCACAAGGTTGAACGGGAATCCGGCCCTGACAAACCGTCCGCAGACCACCATCGCCCCTATCGTTGCAACGCATCCGTTCAAAAGATAAAGCCATTCCGAAGTCTTGGACCCGAGTCTTACGACCAGGGTTTTCTTTCCGTTCTTGAGATCCTGCTCCCTGTCGCGATAATTGTTTATAATCAGAAGGTTGTTCACGACAATCCCAACGCAGAACCCCGCCAGGACCACGAGCATTACCATACCCCAAGAAACGGAAGAGCCTATTTCAACCACATCGCCCCCCAGGCCAGACGGGGAGATAAAGATGTTGTTCGGGGATATGACGTGGAAGGTGAAAAACACGGGGATGATTCCAAAAAATATCACGACCATGACATCACCAAGCCCCAGATACGAGAATTTTGTCGTGTAGAGGAAAGCTCCAAGGATGCAGAACAAGCCGACGGCCAGCATCCACCATCCTCCAAAATAAACCAGAGGAAGTCCTATAAGCAATGATATTATGGTTGTTATTACAATTCCCGTTTTCATTGCAGATGGAGTTATCCACCCTTTTGAACACGCCCTTTCCGGACCCAGCCTTTCTTCGGAATCCGCCCCCTTCTTGAAATCGAAGTAATCGTTGATGAAATTGGCGTCTATCTGCATTGCCAGCGCAAACAGAACGCAAAGGCCAAAAGGAATGACCCCTGTTGTCCATCTTCCATAAGTCAAGAGAACAGCAAATCCCAGGGCCGCTCCCACCAGAACAGGAGCAACAGCACCGGCCAGTGTCTTTGGGCGGGCGGCTAATATCCAGGCTTTTAAAGAGTTGGTCTTTGCCAGCATGGGGCTAGAGTCTCTTCAGGGCGAGTTTGATGATTTGCTCTACGGAAGCGGATGGATTCTGGCGGAGGATGTCCCCTATCACCTTTTCAGAATCCGGTTTCTTGAACCCGAGCATTACGAGAGCTCCGAGAGCCTCCTCGGCGACAGGACTCTTGGCGGCTGAACCGAGTGGGAGGGTGGATGTGTCTGAACCCTTGGAAATCTTGTCTTTCAGCTCGATGATAACCTTCTGGGCGGTCTTCAGGCCTATTCCCTTGACGGCTTTTATCTTGTTGACATCATCCGAGGCGATGGCTGTTTTCAGCTCATCAGTGCTCAAGGAAGAAAGAATCATCCTGGCAGTGTTCGGGCCCACTCCGTTGACGTTTATCAGCAGGGTAAACATATATCTTTCCTCCTTGCTGGCAAAGCCGTACCACATCGCAATATCCTCTTTCACGTAGTAGTAGATATAAAGCTTGACTTCCTTGAGATTCTGGATGTCCGTGAAAGTCTGAAGTGAGATTTCCAGTTTATAGCCGATACCTCCGGCCTCTACGATCGCCTGGGTAGGGGTGGTCTCCACCAGCAGTCCTTTTATGTAATCGTACATATATCGGTTCTTGAAATAAATTATTCTAAGAGTCTAATTCTTCGCGGAATATAACACTTCCGCTGGCCTGGTGGGTTGCCAGGATAAGCACCTCTGCTATCTGCACGTGGGCTGGTGCGCTGGCAGCATAGAACGCCACGTCTGCGATATCCGCTCCGCTGAGAGGCTTGATGCCTTTGTAAACCTTGTCCGCACGGGCGTTGTCTCCGTGGAAACGGGTGGTGGAGAAATTTGTCTCGACCAGTCCCGGCTTCAGGTTGGTTACGCGTAATGGCGTGTGGGCCAGGTCTATGCGGAGGCCGTCGCTGAGAGCCTTCACGGCAGCTTTGGTTGCACAGTAAACGTTTCCGTTGGCATAGGCGGCATCTCCGGCCACGCTTCCGATGTTTATGATATGCCCCTTGTTCCTTCTTACCATTCCCGGAACAATGAGCCTTGTCATATACAGAAGACCCTTGATATTGGTATCTATCATCGTCTCCCAGTCGTCAATGTCGCCTTCGTATTCAGCCTCCAGCCCGAGGGCCAAACCGGCGTTGTTGATCAATACGTCTATATCAGCCCAGTCATTTGGAAGTGAAAGTATTGCCTTCTGGACGGCTTCCTTGTCGCGGACATCAAAAACAAGCGGGAACGTCTCAACGTTCGGGCAAAGGGAGAGGATTTCCTTTTCTGCCGCGCCTACTTTTTCCTTGGTTCTTCCGGTGAGGATAATATCATATCCTCCCTGTGCAAACTTAACGGCGCAGGCCTTTCCTATGCCGCTGGTTGCTCCGGTAATCAAAACTGTCTTGTTCATATTGAGCAAATTTATGAAAAAATCGTTGTATTTTTGTCTTTTGCTCTGATTAGGCAATATGGAAGACATTCGAAGCAAAATATTATCTGAGGTCAGGGGTATGGTACCTGCCCTTTCCGGCAAGATGAGCGGGGAGGCTTTGGTTTACCTGGACAATGCCGCCACTTCCCAGAAACCGAGACAAGTGCTTGATTTTCTCGGCGATGCAATGGTGCAATCCAATGCCAACGTGCATCGCTCGATGTATGAGCTCAGCGACAGGTCCACTTCACTGTACGAAAATGCAAGAGAGGCGGTAAGGTCTTTCATAAACGCCCCGGGTAGGGAAAACATCATCTTCACAAGCGGCACCACCTCTTCCATAAACCTTGTTGCAGATACTTTCTGCCGCCGCCTGGCTCCGGGAGACGAGATATTGATAGAAGGGGATTCGCATCATTCCAACATAGTTCCATGGCAGCTTGCCGCAGAAAGGAACGGTGCGGTTGTGAAAGTTATTCCTACGGATGTGATGTTGGGGATTGGAAGAAGCGGAAGGGTGGTCTTTGAAGAGCTGGAATCCATGCTTACAGACCGGGTCAAGATACTGGCCCTGACGCACATATCCAACATAACGGGGCTTGTGAATCCGGTAGGGGAAACGATAGCCAAGGCTCACGCCAGGGGAATACCCGTTCTTGTAGACGGAGCACAGGGCATCGTTCACCAGAAGGTAGACGTGCAGGAGATGGACTGCGATTTCTACGCTTTTTCCGCACACAAGATCTATGGAGCGACGGGAGTGGGAATCCTGTACGGAAAAACACAAATACTGGAAACCCTTCCTCCTTATATGGGAGGTGGCGACATGGTGGAAACCGTCACTTACGGTAAGACAACCTATGCTCCTCTGCCTCTGAGGTTTGAGGCCGGAACCCCAAATTTCACCGGAGCTGCGTCCCTGACCCCGGCGCTGGAATTTGCAGAATTCCTGAGGAGCGGCCAGACCGGGAAGGTTCTCAAGGAAGAAGAGTGCAGGATTATGTCATATATGGCGGAGGCACTTGCTTCAGATCCGGATGTGGAAGTTTATGGAACGGGCGTGAACAAGACTCCGATATTCACTTTCAACATAAAGGGTATCAATGCCGGAGATCTTGCCCAACTTCTTGACAAGATGGGTGTTGCCGTTCGTTCCGGATTGATGTGTGCCGAGCCTCTCATCAACAGTTTCGGGGCGAATTCCGTACTCCGGGCATCTTTTGCTCCGTACAATACGCTCGACGAAGCGCAAACTTTCATCAAATGCCTTCACAGGGCAAAGAATATGCTTTTGTAAAATGACAATAAAGGAAATAGAACAGCAGATCGTTGAAGAGTTCTCCATCTTTGATAACTGGATGGACAAATACCAGTATATCATAGACTTGGGAAAATCAATGCCGGTTATCGCGGAGGACGCGAAAAAAGACGAGAACCTGATCAAGGGATGTCAGAGCCGCGTGTGGCTGGACTGCCGCCAGGAAAACGGGAAGCTTTATTTTTCCGCTGATAGTGACGCAATAATCACCAAGGGTATCATTTCCCTTCTGATAAGGGTTTATGACGGGCATACCCCACAGGAAATCATAGACTCGGAAATAGACTTCATAGACACAATCGGCCTGAGACAAAACCTTTCCCCGACACGAGCCAACGGACTTGTATCGATGCTTAAGCAGATTAAGCTTTATGCCCTGGCTTTCAAAGAAAAAGATGAAGAGAAATCTGCCGCCAAAGACAAGGGTAAATACTCCATAGAAGATGTTCAGAAGAACGTTATCCGAGCCCTCAAACAGGTGTTTGACCCGGAGATACCAGTCAATGTGTATGACCTGGGCCTGATCTATGAGGTGAAAGTAGGGGAAGACCGCAGCGTTTTCATAAAGATGACTATGACATCACCGACCTGTCCTATGGCGGACGATGTTGTAAATGACGTTAACAACGCAGTTTCAGATGCTCCGGGTGTAAATGGAGTGCAGATAGAACTGACATTCGATCCGGAGTGGGACGAGAGCCGGATGAGCGAGGAGGCCAGGCTTGAATTAGGTTTGATGTAATGGAGGAAAAGGGTCTGTTTAAGGTGGTGCTTCTTCTGGGCAGCAATCTTCCGTTGGGAAGACTGTCCCCGGAGCAGATAATCGCCGAGGCGGATAAGGAAATAATCGACGCTTTGCTTCCGGATTACCTGGAGGTAGAGGCTTTGGAAGATGCTGTTTCCGCAACCGAAATCACGGTTACCGACCCGTGCGGGAAATTTGAGGAAAAGGATCCTCCGAAATTTTACAACCAGGTGCTTTCCTGCATTACCGACAAGACCCCGGAAGATGTGTTGGTACAGACCCAGAGGATAGAAAAACTCTTCGGCCGAATGCGGACATATAAGGAAAAAGGGGAGATTTACCAAAGCCGTACGCTGGACATAGATATATTAAGGGCATATCGGAGGAACGTGGCGGACAACAAGGCGGACAAAGGGGCGGACAAAAAGGCTTATTGGATTGAAATAAAGTCAGATAACCCCAAACTCATCCTCCCGCATCCTCAGATAGGGACGAGGGCTTTCGTAAAGCCTTTAATGGCATCGCTGAACAAAAAGAAAAAATAGTAAAATAGTGTAAATATGACACAAGAAGAAATTTTCAAGAATCTGATTTCCCACACCAAGGAATATGGGTTTATTTTCCCGTCAAGCGAAATTTATGACGGATTGAGCGCCGTGTATGATTACGGCCAGATGGGAAGCGAACTGAAGAGTAACATCAAGAAATATTGGTGGGATTCAATGGTCAAACTCAACGAGAATATCGTTGGTATTGACTCCTGCATTTTCATGCATCCTAAGATATGGAAGGCTTCCGGTCACGTGGACGCGTTCAACGATCCTCTGATAGACAACAAGGACTCCAAGAAGAGGTATCGTGCGGACGTTCTTCTGGAAGATTATATCGCCAAGATCGAGGGCAAGATTGAGAAGGAGGTGGCAAAGGGAAAGAAGAGATTCGGCGACGCTTTTGACGAGGCTCAGTTCCGTGCGACAAATCCTAATGTCCTCCGCGAACAGAAAAAGGCAGACGAGGTAAGGGAGAAGATGGCAAAGGCGCTTAACGATAACGACCTTGTCGCACTTAGGCAGCTGATCATAGACTGTGAAATCGTCGACCCAATTTCCGGCACACGTAACTGGACCGATGTAAGGCAGTTCAACCTGATGTTCTCCACCCAGCTGGGAAACATATCGGGAGAGGATGGAACCCTATATCTCCGTCCGGAGACCGCCCAGGGAATCTTCGTGAATTTCCTTAATGTCCAGAAGAGCGGAAGGATGAAGATTCCGTTCGGAATAGCCCAGATTGGAAAGGCTTTCAGAAACGAAATAGTCGCACGCCAGTTCATCTTCAGGATGAGGGAGTTCGAGCAGATGGAGATGCAGTTCTTCGTTCGCCCGGGCCAGGAACTGGAATGGTTCCGCCACTGGAAGCAGAAGAGGCTCGCCTGGCATCTTGCAATCGGAATGGGTGAGGAGAATTACCGCTTCCACGACCACGAGAAACTGGCTCACTATGCTAATGCTGCAACCGATATCGAATTCAACTTCCCGTTCGGCTTCAAGGAGCTTGAAGGTATCCATTCAAGAACCGACTTTGACCTTAGCCGCCACCAGGAATTCAGCGGAAGGAAAATCCAGTATTTCGATCCGGAAACAAACGCCAGCTACGTGCCTTATGTCATAGAGACTTCTATAGGAGTTGACCGCACCGTGCTTGCCGTGCTGAGCGCCGCTTACCGTCAGGAGAAACTGGAAAACGGAGAGGAAAGGGTTGTGATGAAATTCCATCCGGCACTGGCTCCGGTGAAGGTTGCCGTTCTGCCTTTGGTTAAGAAGGAAGAATTAAGCAATCTTGCCCAAAAGATTATGGACGACCTCAAGTTCGACTTTAACTGCCAGTACGAGGAGAAGGACACCATCGGAAGGCGCTACCGCCGCCAGGACGCCATTGGAACGCCTTATTGTGTTACGGTTGACTTCGATTCCATCGAGGACGGAAAGGTTACCCTGAGAGACCGCGACACAATGTCCCAGGATAGGGTTCCAATCGCCGAACTGCACTCAATAGTGGAGAAAAAAGTTTCCATGAAGAGGCTTCTCGAGAAGATTTGAGTGAAAAATTTTGGAAATTCAAAAAATACTCATACTTTTGCAGCCCCAATAGGGAATCGGGGTGTGGCGCAGTTGGCTTAGCGCACCTGCTTTGGGAGCAGGGGGTCCTCCGTTCGAGTCGGAGTACCCCGACCACAAGATCGTTTTCATACTATGTTTTTTTGACCAATTGCGGGTTCCCGCAGTTGGTCTTTTTTTCTTTTACATTCTTGAAATCAGCTCTTTGAGATCTTCCTGGGTTTCGCATCCGAGGGTCTCGCGGATACGTCTCTTGGTACGCGCGACACTGTCTTTGCTTATGCAGATGGCATTGCCGATCTGTTTGTTGTCCAACCCAAGATAAATCAGAGCGGCTACCTTTTCAAACGCGGTTGTGGCACGTTTTCCGAGCGCCTTGTCAAGATTGGTGAAGAAATTCGGGTAGGCTGTGGAGAATTTATCCCGGAAAGCCGCCCAATCTTTTTCTGAAACCAGAGAACCTATGGCATCCCGGATTTCTTCCGGAGCCGTCGGTTTGAGCCTTGTGGTTATTTCATCTATTTCCGATACGGCTTTCTGGGCTGTTTTCTGCTCGTGCTGCTGACGTATGCGCCTGTGGATTTTTGTTCTCCATTTTTTTCTGCCCAGAATCAGGAATACGATCACGGATACAAGTGCTATGATAAGAATAACCAGCCAGAGCCAGCTGCGTTTGCTGACTTTTTCGTGACGGACTGTTTCTATGGTATTCTGGAGTTGCTGGAGTTCCAGTTCGGTCTTGGTCCTGAGATGATCGGCCTGCTGACGGCTTTCCTGGATCCTTTCTTCCAGTTTTTGGATTTTATGGCTGAGAGCCCTTGCGCTGTCTTCCTGCCCATTGGCTTCAAACGCCTGAGAGAGCTTGTCATATACCTTTTTCTGAAGGGATGCGAACCTTTTTGTAACCGCATACCGGCGAGCTTGCTTCAGGTCCGAAATGGCGCCTCTTACGTCTCCCGTATTGATCTGGAGGTCACCAAGTCCGGTAAGGGCATATATTATATTTGCAGTATCCTTGCTCTTGGTGGAAATGTCCAAAAGATATTCAAGGTTTTCCTCTGCGACTGAATACTGCTGCCACCTTGTCTGGACGATGCCCAGCTTTCCCAGAGCGATGTCCTTGATCCTGTTTGTCTGCGCTCCCTCCGGAGCTTCCTGTCCCAGTATGTTTTCAAACACGGTGCTGCAGCTGTCCCATTGGTTTATTTCCATATAGGATGTGCCAACAAGATCCATTGTGGAAAGATAGGGAACCCAAAGTGTAGAATCTTTCATGGGATTTGCGGCAGCAAGGTACATGTTGCCGAATTTTATGGCGTCTTTATAATCGTCTGCCTTGAAGAACACCTTGGAAAGTTCCTCGAATTTGTCGGTTTCATAGAAGTCTGAAACCTTGTCTTTTTTCTCCAGCAGGGAAATGGCCTCTGAGTCATAAATAGCGCTTCTGAGCGGCTCTTCCTTTGTAAGGTCGGCCATCATTTTGTAGAGTTCCGCCAAAAGGGTTTCGTCGTTGAGCTGGACGGCTTTCTGCAGGGCTTCTATTCCCAGTCCCTCCAGATATTCTTTCTTGTCCGATCCATACAGCATCTTGCCGTAAACCTCATAGAGGGTATTACGGATTTCCACCCTTGAGGATGGATTTTTCTTGGCATAGTCCCTAAGTCCGTTGAGGGTTTCCAGAAAATCCAGATAGGATTGCTGCCGGTCCTGCGTCGTATCCGCCTCCATCCTGGCCTGAAGGTCTGTGGTATAGATAGGGCGGCAGACCTGCGTCTGGCTCTGATCGCTGGTTTTCCAGGCTTCTATATAGGCTGAAATATCTTTGTCCGCCCTTCCTCCTCCGCAAGCGGACAGGATGGAAATAAGGGCGGACAAAAGTAAAAATCTTCTCATAATACTCTGAGCAACCAGTTTTTAGTTATGCGGACAACTTTGTCCGCCAATGGTTGCGGAGAGCAAAGATACAAAAATAATGCCTACTCGGCCGGGAAGTACTTGATGGTTCTCTTTTCAACAGTGCCGTTGCTTGTCTTCCTTTCTGTCCAGTTGCCCATCTCGTCAACGGCGGTGTATTCATAGGAAATGGAGTAGTTCTGGGTAACCGTCTTGCCCTCGTTCTCATAGTCCGGATGAACCTCCCTTACATCCACCTTTATAGGATTCCTGTCTTTTCCGTAGGTAAATGTATAGTGGTATTCGGATTCTATGCCCATCATTCCATAGGCGGAAAAACTTACGACCCTATCCTGATCGTCATATTTAATGTCGCTGAAACTGGACTCCCAGAATCCCACATAAACAAGTCTTCCCTTAGTGTCATACTTGCATTCAACATATTCTTCTCCCCCCCCGTCTTCATCATCCGTGTCCAGCTTGAGAACCCGGAGATCTCCCTCCTTCTCCTCCTTGTACTTGATACCGTTGACAAAAAACAGTCCTTCCTTGTTAAACTCAGGCTTCTGTCCGAGGTAGATGAATTCCTGATAGACATCTTCCAGATCTACGCACTCCACATTTCCGGCAACTTCATAGAATGCGCGGTCTCCTATCGGATAGGTCTGTTCCGCTTTTTTGTTTTCCGTGCATGCTGCCACCAGAACAATGGCCAGAGCAGCAACAATTATTCTTTTCATAATTCAAAGTATTGATTAGTGACAAAAACAAAGATACAAAAAAGAAAAACGCACACCAAGCGGTATGCGTTTTAAATGCGGTGAGGGCGAGATTCGAACTCGCGGAACCGTTAAACCGGTTCGGCAGTTTAGCAAACTGCTGGATTCAGCCACTCTCCCACCTCACCGGGTTTTGTGCTGAAAGCGTTTCAGTCAAATGGACTGCAAATATAACATTTTTTTAATTAACTGCTTCAACGGAGATCTTTTTGTCTGAAACAGCCCGGAGCTTTACAGAAAGTTCGTCCGCTTCCTTTTGGGATGAAAATGGTCCGCAGATGAACCTGAAGCTTCCTCCATCGGGGGTTTTGGCAATATCTTTTCCGGAAGACTGGACAAGTTTCATAACATCGGGATCGAGACTGGATTCATCGCTGAGGATCACTACATTATATGAACCCTTCTTACCCTTCTGGCCGGCTGTTTTTGGGGTTGGGGCTTCTTTCTTTCTGGCAACTTCCAGAGGAATAGCCTCTCCGTTTTCAAAGGCTACTATCGTCGCCGATGAGAACCCTGCTTTCTTTACCCGTGAGAGTTGGCGGTATGCGTCTGAATAACTGTGGAAGGCGCCGGCGGCATATGTGTAGCGGCCGTTGGCCTGCCTTTCAAATACCGGAGAGAGACCCTTGAAGGAAGTTTCCGTGAGTTTCTTTAAGGAAGACAGGAAACGAATCTGGTAAATCAGGCCGTCCGGGAAATCTTCGAGGTCCACAAGCATTCCTTTTTTCTGGACTTTGAAGGTAAGGTCCACCTTAGGGCGGATTCTTTCAACCTTGAAATCTTCATTGTTTTCAACCTGGGACTTGTTGGAGAGCATATTCGCGATGTTCTCCTCTTCTTCCTGGGCCACTCCCGTTTCCGCCTCGGCTTTCAGCTGCTCGGCGCTTTTGAAGGCATTGCTGGATGGAACCACAACTCCGGTGGACATGAAAATGGATTCTATCGCGTGGATTTCATTTTCAACTTCCCGGATTTGCTGGCTTACGGCATAGGCTGCCGTCTCGGACTGTGCGATCAGGTCGCTTATGGCCTGGAGGGAATCTCTCTTGAGAGAGGCTTCTTCTTCGCTGAGGTTTTGAGACATCCTTGCGGTCAGGTCAGAATAAAGGTCTCTGTATGCAGCCTGGCTGCTCTGGAGTTTTTCCTGGCTGGATTTCAGAGCGCGGTATTTCTGGGTTGCCGCAGTATATCTCTCCGTGGTCTTGCGGGCGGTAGAGTCCATTTCGGCAAGTCCGCTCTTTCTCTCAACCCCCTCAAGGGCCTTGGCTACTTCTGCGTTGTTGATGGAATCCCTTTGTTTTTGGGTCAATACATTTCCGCTTCTGAGACGGGAAAGTTCATATGCCTCTTCAGACGTAGCTATGTGCTTGACGGGCTCTTCCTCGTAATCCACCACATAGCTGATGATCCTTGAGGGGCTATAAAGCCTTGAATTGGGATCGTCCAGGGAACGGGTGGAAGAGAAGGCGGCATATTTTCCGTCCGGGGTTACATAGAAGAACAGATCGTCGCCCGGGGAGGAATAAGGGAAGCCCATATTCTGGGCAAGACCCCATTTCTGGTCGGCTTCGTCCCATACGCTTACATAAAGGTCATATCCGCCAGCCCCATAATGGCCGTTGGAGGAGAAGTAGAGACGCTTTCCGTCCGGAGAAAGGAACGGGAATATCTCGTTGCCTTTGCTGTTGACAGTATTTCCAAGGGCTTCAGGAGCGCTCCAGGTTCCGTCATCCTGCTTACGCGTAATAAATATGTCCCAGTCTCCGTAATTGTTCTTTGTACTATAGTAAAGAGTATTCTTGTCCTCCGGCAGGTAAAGTGTGTCGCTGGTGGAAGGAAGTCCCTGGGGTGCGTGGATAAAATGGCCCACGCTGCTGATTTTAGGATAATAGAGATAGAAGTCCTTTTTGTCCTGGATCTTGCGGGTCACGATGGTAGGAGACGAAACATATTGCAACATCGCCTGGCCGTTCTGGCAGGCTATTGATTTGAGTTCCAGGCGGTTTTTGTCCTGGCCCTCGGCTGTTTGGGCCATCTGGGCGTAAATGTCACGCGCCCGGGCAAACTCGTATCTGCGGTATAGAGAGTCAGCCCGCCGCTCATTTTTCTGCGCTCCGTCACTCAGGTTTTGGGCGGGTGTTTTGTCGCAGAGAAATAGACAGCCCAACAGCAATATGGTCAGCGATATGGTTTTCTTCATCTTGGCAAAGGTACGGAAATACTTTTTTTTAACGAAAAAATTGTACATTTGCAGCCTATTATCAAAAATGAGTTTTAAAAATGCAAAACAAAGGGCTTTTTAGAGTATTGGCAATCCTGATATTGTTGGCCTGTCTGTACCAGCTGTCGTTCACCTGGGCTACAAGACATCAGGAGAAGAAGGCGGAAGAATACGCAGCCAAAGCCATTGAGACAGAGAAAGCCAAGCCGGAATTCGCAATGGTCTCCGATGATGACCAGGCTTACTACTTGGACTCTGTAAATAAAGTAAAGAACAGATATTACCTGGATTCCATAGCAGACCAGAAAGTATTCTTGAACAACACCTACAAGGAGGTCAAGGAGAAGGAGATCAAGCTGGGACTTGACCTGAAGGGCGGTATGAACGTCATGATGCAGGTGCAGTTGAAGGATCTGGTAAAGGCGCTGAGCAACAACAACCAGTCTGAGGAATTTGTTAAGGCCCTTGAGAAGGCCACCAAGGATGAGGTTGAGAAACGCCAGGATTTCATAACCCTGTTTGCACAGGCTTGGAAAGAGCTTGGCGGCGGAAAGAAACTGTCCTCCATCTTCTCCACCTATGAGATGAGAGATAAGATCAAGACAGAAAGCACAGACGATCAGGTTATTGACGTTATCCGTCAGGAAGCCGAGAGTGCAATTTCCAACTCCTTCCAGGTGCTCCGCAGCCGTATCGACCGTTTCGGAGTAACCGCTCCTAACATCCAGAGACTGGGAAGTTCCGGAAGAATTCTGGTAGAGCTTCCTGGCGTTAAGGAGCCGGAGCGTGTAAGAAAGCTCCTCCAGGGAACAGCATCCCTTGAGTTCTGGCCTACTTACGAACTTTCCGAGGTTAGCAGCTCCATCAACGAGGCTGACGCCATCCTGAGAGACCTTCTCGCCGAGGAGGCTCAGAATGAGGTGGCTGACACCACAGCTTCAGAAAAGGCTGAGGGTGGACTGGCAGAGGCTGTAAAGAAGGAAATCGGTTCTGCTGATTCCCTCGCAAACGAGGCCGCTTTGGCAAAGAGCCATCCGCTTCTTGCCATTCTTCGTCCAAGCCCTTATCAGAGAGGTGCTTGTCTGGGAGTTGTACACTACAAGGATACCGCAATGGTTAACAAATATCTGAGCATGCCTCAGGTAAAGGCCGTCCTTCCGGCTGACCTGGTTCCTATGTGGAGCGTAAAACCAACGGACAATGCAGAGACTTACTTTGAACTCGTTGCCATCAAGAACTCCCAGAGAGACGGAAAGGCTCCTCTGGACGGAAGCTGCATCACCGATGCAAGCATCTCCTACAGGGAGCAGGGCGGTTATCCTTCCGTAAGCATGGCAATGAACCCGGATGGTGCAAGAACCTGGGCAAGAATTACCGCAGACAACGTCGGCAGAAGCGTAGCCGTTGTCCTGGACGGAATGGTTTATTCCTATCCTAACGTAAACGAGCCAATTGAAGGAGGTAGAAGTGAAATCTCCGGAAAATTCTCTTTCGAAGAGGCCACAGACCTTTCCAACGTGCTCAAGTCCGGTAAGCTTCCGGCACCTGCAACAATTCTTCAGGAGCAGGTAGTTGGACCTTCCCTCGGTAAGGAATCCATCAACGCCGGTATGTTCTCGTTCCTGATCGCGTTCATTCTTGTACTGCTGTACATGCTGTTCTTCTACAGAGGAGCCGGTGTTGCAGCCTGCATCGCACTGATCTGCAACGTGATCTTCCTGATTGGAGCACTTATCTCCATCGGAGCGGTTCTGACACTTCCTGGTATAGCCGGTTTGATTCTGACCTTGGGTATGGCGGTGGACTCCAACGTCATCATCTATGAGAGAATCAAGGAGGAACTCCGCAGCGGAAAGCAGCTTCGCCTTGCTATCAAGGATGGTTACAGCAACGCTTACTCCGCAATCCTCGACGGTAATATCACGACCATCATCGTAGGTATCGTTCTGGCTGTATTCGGAACAGGTCCTATCCAGGGATTCGCAACAACCCTGATCATAGGTATCATTACCTCCCTGATAACCTCCATCTTCATTACCAGACTGTACTTCGAGGGTCGCCTTGCAAAGAACAAGAAGATCTCCTTTGAGGGTAAGCTCACACGCAACTTCCTCACCAACACACATTTCGATTTCATCGGAATGAGGAAGTTCACCTATGTTCTTGCAGCTGCTGTGATTGCAATCTGCCTGTTCTTCATCTTCGGAAGAGGATTCTCATACGGAGTTGACTTTACAGGAGGCCGCACCTACGTTCTCAGATTCGACAAGATGGTTTCTGCCGAGCAGGTTAGAAAAGCCGTCGAGGCCGAATTCGGAGAGAGCGTCGAGGTTAAGCAGTTTGGTTCAGGAAGCCAGATGAAGGTTACCACCAAGTACAAGATCAACGACAATTCACAGGAAGTAGACCAGGAGGTTGAGTCAAAGATCTACAACGCCCTCAACGGAAGCGAGTTCTTTGACAAGCACCTCAGCCAGGAGCAGTTCACGACAACGGTGGACAATCCTAACGGAATCGTAAGTTCCGACAAGGTTGGTCCTACCATCGCGAACGATATGAAACGTAAGGGTACTTACGCCGTTATCATCGCGCTGGTGGCTATCTTCCTCTACATTGCCGCAAGATTCTCTAACTGGTCTTGGGGAGCCGGCGGTGTTGCCGCCCTTGCTCACGACTCCATCATCGTGATCGGTTTCTACTCAATCTTTAGCGGAGTGCTGCCGTTCACCCTGGACGTTGACCAGACATTTATTGCAGCAGTGCTGACAATCATCGGTTACTCTATCAACGATACCGTGGTTATCTTCGACCGTATCCGTGAGTACAAGAAACTCTATCCTAAGAGAACTCTCAAGGATAATGTCAACGGTGCGGTTAACAGCACTCTTGCAAGAACCTTTAACACCTCAGGTACAACCCTGGTTGTATTGCTGGCAATCGCAATCTTCGGCGGAGATACAATCCGTGGATTTGCAGTAGCCCTGGCAATCGGTGTTATCGTAGGTACATTCTCATCCGTATTCATTGCAACTCCTGTTATGTACGACCTTAACGCCAAGAAACAGGATAAGCTTGCAAAGAAGTAAGAATCAACGAGTTGAGAATTATTTTCAGAAAAGGGGAAGATTCTTCCCCTTTTCTTTTTTTAATTCTTAAATTTGTGGTTGCACATATAAAAACCAACACAAGGAAATGAGCAAGAGAAACAGAAAAGGCAATGCTGTATCTTCCAGAAAGAAATCAGCGGTTTACGGGATGAAGAAGTCCCGCCGCCGCTCCGGAATGACAATGGGAAGGGATGCAGAGAGAAGGGCAGCGGGCCTGCATCCGCACGGAAAGCGGGCAATAGAAGAAATAGAAGGAATTCTTGAAATAGCTTCCGGAGGATACGGTTTCGTACGTATGGCTCCGAAGGAGGACGCGCGACCGGGCGCAAAGAGAGACCAGAGAGAGGATGTATTCATTCCAATAGGGAAGATGAGGGGCGCCCTGAACAACGACAAGGTGAGGGTTGCCATCCTCAAGAAAAACGAAGAGAAAGGAAATGAGGGTGAGGTTATTTGTGTTGTCGAGCGTTCTACACGACCTTGGGTTGGGCTTTTGCAGATTACCGGGAAGCACGCTTGGGTGATTATCGAGAACAAGAGCATGCCTTATGACGTGGAGGTTCCTTACGACTCTGTCCAGAAGGAATGGCAGGGTATGAAGGTAGCCGTTCTGGTAAAGGAATTCCCGAGAGGATTCCAGACTCCGGTGGGGGAGATTGTGGACGTTCTCGGAAAGCCTGGGGATAACGATACGGAAATGCACGCCATTCTCTCAGAATACGGTCTTCCGTACAAGTTCCCGGCCGAGGTGGAGGCTGAGGCGGAAAAGATTCCAAAGAAAATCACAGCCAAGGATCTGGAGGGAAGGAAAGACTTGCGCAAGGAATGCATATTCACCATAGACCCGGCGGACGCCAAGGATTTCGACGATGCGGTTTCCTACAAGGTTCTGCCGAACGGTCATCTTGAAATAGGAATCCACATTGCGGATGTGTCGTATTACGTCAGGCCGCAGTCCGTCCTGGACAAGGAAGCCTATGCCAGAGCTACCTCCGTCTATCTGGTAGACAGGACCATACCTATGCTGCCGGAGGCCCTGTCAAACAATCTCTGTTCTCTGAGGCCGGATGAGGACAAGCTTTGTTTCTCGGCGATTTTCGAGATGGATGCCGCGGGTAAGGTTTACAGCCAATGGTTCGGCAGAAGCGTTATTTGCTCTGCGTTCCGGTTTGCTTATGAGGAAGCCCAGCAGATCATAGACAACAGTGGGGATATGACATCTTATACTCCGGTGATGCCGGAAGGGAAGATTCCGTCCCAGGAAGTGATAACCGCTGTGCTGGAACTCCATAAACTGGCTTCCGTGCTCAGGAAGAAGAGATTCCAGGAAGGCTCAATCAGTTTCGAACGGCCGGAGATGAAGGTCCTCGTGGATGAAACCGGAAAACCGGTAGACGTTGTGCAGAAAATCACCAAGTCCGCCAACTGGCTCATCGAGGAATATATGCTTCTTGCCAACAAGGCAGTTGCTACTTATGTTGCCACAGCCATCCGTAAGCAGGCTCCTACATTCGTTTACCGTATCCACGACGAGCCTAACATGGAGAAGGTGGCCGAACTCAAGACCTTTGTCAAGTATTTCGGATACAAGCTGGAGGCCGAAACTCCGGGCCAACTGGCCAAAAGCCTTAACAAACTCGTTGAGCAGGTTCACGGAAAACCGGAATGCGACACCATAGAACTGCTTGCTCTCCGTTGCATGGCAAGGGCGCAGTACTCTACAGACAACATAGGACACTATGGTCTGGGATTCAGGTACTACACACACTTTACCTCTCCTATCAGAAGATATCCGGACATGATGGTTCACCGCCTTCTTTCCCGCTATCTTGCTGGCGAAAAGAGCGCGGACAAGCAGGCCTTCGAGGAATACTGCCAGCACTCTTCGCAGAGGGAGCAGATAGCCACGGAGGCAGAACGTTCCAGCGTCAAGTACAAGATGGCCGAGTATATGAAAGACCGCATTGGGCAGGTATATGATGGCACCGTAAGCGGCGTTACCGAATGGGGAATATATGTCCAGGTAGAGCCTACCCATATCGAGGGAATGGTTGCCCTTAGGGAACTTACGGACGACTATTACCAGTTTGACGAAAAGAATTTCTGCGTTTATGGAAAGTCTTCCGGAAGAAAGTTTATGCTCGGCGACAAGGTTAAGGTCAAGGTAGAGCGTGCCTCCCTCGAGCAGAAGAACATAGATTTCTCCCTGGTGATTCCGGAGGAAGATAAAATGGAAAACTACGGAGTATTCTCCGAAGAAGTTCCGGCTAAAAAGAAGAAAACAAAGAAGTCAAAGAAATAGAATATGGGAAAGAAAGTTTTGCTTATGATCCTCGATGGATGGGGATTGGGAAGATGTGACAAGTCTAACGCTATATATACCCAGGGACAGCCGAATATTGACGCCTTGAGGGAAAAATACCCACACTCGCAGCTAATGGCCTGCGGAGAGGATGTGGGCCTTCCGGACGGCCAGATGGGAAACTCCGAAGTAGGGCACCTGAATATCGGCGCAGGAAGGGTTGTATATCAGGACCTGGTGAAGATCAATAAAGTTTGCCGTGAGCACAAGATGCTGGAAAACAAGGAGATCAAAGCTGTGATGGAATATGCCAAAGAAGGCCACGCCCTGCATTTCCTGGGTCTGGTTTCAAGAGGCGGAGTCCACAGTTCGCTGGAGCATCTTTTCGGCTTTCTGGATACAGCAAAGGAGTGCGGCCTGGAGAAGGTTTATGTCCACTGCTTCATGGACGGAAGAGACACCGACCCCAGAAGCGGAAAAGGTTTTGTCGCCGAGCTGGAAGAGCACATGAAGGAAAGCTGCGGCAAGGTGGCTTCCGTGTGCGGAAGATTCTATGCGATGGACCGCGACAAGAGATGGAACAGGATCAAGGAAGCCTACGACCTTCTGACCGAAGGCAAGGGAGCGGTTTTCACTTCCGCGCAGGAAGGTATCCAGGCATCTTATGACCAGGAAGTTACAGACGAGTTTATAAAGCCGATATGCATTGTGGAAAACGGCAAGCCTGTTGCCACCATCAAGGAAAATGACGCTGTCATCTTCTTCAACTTCCGTAACGACCGCGCTCGTGAAATGACCTCTGTTTTAACTCAGAAAGACATGCCGGAAGAGGGAATGCACACCATTCCGCTCTACTACTGCTGCCTCACTCCATACGACGACCAGTTCAAGGGCCTTCACATACTTTTTGACAAGGAAAATGTGCATAAGACTCTGGGAGAAGTTGTCGCCGAGGCCGGAAAGAGACAGCTGCGCATCGCTGAGACAGAAAAATACGCCCACGTTACTTTCTTCTTCAACGGCGGAAGGGAAGAGCCTTTTGAAAACGAGGACAGGATTCTGGTTGCTTCCCCGAAGGTTGCGACCTACGACCTTCAGCCGGAAATGAGCGCTCCGGAAGTCGCCGAGAAACTCATTGAGGCAATCCGCACCGGCAAGGAAGATATGATAATCCTCAACTTCGCCAACGGAGACATGGTGGGCCATACCGGAGTTTATCCTGCAATCTGCAAGGCTGTTGAGACCATAGACAATCTGGTCGGAAAGGTTGTGAAAGAGGCGCGCAAGATGGATTATTCCGTACTCATTACCGCAGACCACGGCAATGCAGACTACGCCATAAACGAAGACGGCACTCCGAACACCGCCCACTCCCTGAACCCTGTCCAGTTTGTTGTCGTGGACAATGATGTAAAGACGGTGGAAGACGGAAGGCTCTGCGATATAGCCCCGACCATCCTTCACTTTATGGGAATACCACAGCCAGAGGAAATGACCGGAAAAGTGTTGGTAAAAGAATAACCTGAAAACTGAAAACGATCGATGAGCACTCCTTTTGTTCACCTGCACCTTCACAGCCACTATTCCATTCTGGACGGAATGGGAAAGATAGAGGATTATATAGACCGGGCGATGGAGCTGGACATGCCGGCGATGGCCCTTACGGACCACGGCGTGATGTATGGAGTCAAGGATTTCCTGGATGCCGTAAAGAAAGCCGAGAAGAAGACCGGCAAAACTCTCAAGCCCATAGTGGGATGTGAGGTGTATGTAGCTCCTGAAAGCCGTTTTGTCAAGAAAGCTTATACGGACAAGAGAAGTGCCTATCACCTTATTCTTCTTGCAAAGAACATTACCGGCTATCATAATCTGATGAGGCTGTCGTCCCTGGGATTTACGGAGGGTTTCTACAACCGTCCCAGGGTGGACCGGGAACTTCTCCAGAAGTATCACGAGGGGCTGATCTGCTGCAGCGCCTGCCTGGCCGGAGAGGTGCCGCAGGCAATCCTTAGGGGAAACCTGCAGGAGGCAATGGACGTAGCCCTGTGGTACAGGAATATCTTCGGCGAGGATTATTACTTTGAAATCCAGAACCATAACTGCAAGGTTCCGGGGCAGAGCAACATAGTGTTCGAGGAACAGCAGAAGGTGAATCCGGTTCTGTATTCAATGGCGGCGCAGCTTGGGATAAAGTGCGTTGCCACCAACGACTGCCACTTTGTAAAGAAGGAAGACGGCCCGGCCCACGACCTTTTCATCTGCATAAATACGGCCAGCAAGCTCACCGATCCCGGAAGGCTCCACTATACCCAGGAAGAGTATATGAAAAGCGGAGACGAGATGGCCGAGATCAACTGGGGACATCCGGAGGTTATCTCCAACACTCTGGAGGTGGCAGACAAGGTGGAGAGGTATGAGATAGACATTCCGCACATTCTTCCGCACTTTGACATTCCGGCAGAATTTGAAGATTCTAACGCCTATCTGCGCCACCTGGTTATGGAAGGAGCCGCAAAGCGTTACGGAAACATTCTTCCGAGCATTCAGGAAAGGATAGACTTTGAGCTGGACACCATCCGCGGAATGGGATTCCCGGACTACTTCCTCATCGTCCACGACTTTATCAACCACGCCAGGTCCAAGGGTATCTGGGTAGGGCCGGGAAGAGGTTCGGCTGCCGGCAGTGTCGTGGCTTACTGCCTGGGAATCACCAACATGGACCCGATTAAGTATGACCTCCTGTTTGAGCGTTTCCTTAATCCCGACAGAATATCGATGCCGGATATAGACATAGACTTCGAGGAGGAAAGAAGGGGTGAGGTGTACGAATATGTGGAGGAAAAATACGGTAAGGATCACGTGAGCCACGTGGTGACATTCGGAACGATGGCTACCAAACAGGCCATAAAGGATGTGGCCAGGATAGAGGACCTTCCTCTTCCGATCTCAAACAAGCTTGCCGCAATGGTGCCGACCAGGGCATTCCAGGAAGGAGATAAGGACTACAAGCCGAACTTCGAGAACTGTCTGAAATTCGTGGAGGATTTCCGCAAGGAATACGAATCTTCCTCCGACCCTAAGGTTAGGGAAACCCTCCATTTTGCCAGGGAGCTGGAAGGAACCATCCGCCAGACCGGAGTACATGCCTGTGCCGTGATCATAGGTCCGCATAATCTTATGGAGCATATACCGGTAGCCATGGCAAGGGGTGTGGAAGGATGGATTTCACAGTATGAAGGAACCAGGATAGAAGATGTGGGAATGCTCAAGATGGACTTCCTGGGGCTGAGGACCCTGTCCATCCTCAAGGAAACCTTGGCAAACATAAAGAAACACAGAGGAATAGATATCGACATAAATTCCGTGCCGCTGGATGACAAGGCTACATTCCGGCTGTTTGGAAGGGGAGATACCGTAGCCACTTTCCAGTTTGAAAGCCCGGGAATGCAGAAATGGCTGAGGGAACTTCATCCTTCAAGGTTTGAGGATCTGATAGCGATGAACGCCCTATATCGTCCGGGGCCAATGCAGTATATCCCGAATTTCGTCGCCAGGAAAAACGGCAAGGAGCCAATCACCTACGAGCTCCCGGAAATGGAGGAGATCCTTTCAGACACATATGGAGTTACCGTTTATCAGGAGCAGGTGATGCTGCTTTCCCAGAAACTCTCCAAGTTTACCAAAGGTCAGGCCGATACCTTGAGAAAGGCGATGGGAAAGAAAGACCTGAAGAAAATGGAGGTCCTGGAGGAGAAATTCCTCACCAACGGAGTTGAGAACGGATTCTCGAAGGAGATTCTCCAGAAAATATGGAATGACTGGAAGGAATTTGCAAAGTACGCATTCAATAAATCACACTCTACGTGCTATGCTTGGATAGGCTATCTGACAGCCTATATGAAAGCCCACTATCCGTCAGAATTCATGGCCGCCAACCTTACCAAGAATTCCGCTGACACCAAGGAGATAACGGTCCTTATGGACGAATGCAAGAGAATGGGGCTGAATGTTTTGGGGCCGGATGTGAATGAGGGAGGCGTTAACGCTACCGTAACCGGAGACAACGAAATAAGATTCGGTCTTGCCGCCATCAAGGGCCTGGGCTCCCAGATCGCTGAGGATATTGTCTCACATGCTCCGTACAAGGATGTCTTTGATTTTGTGGAAAGGGCCTGCCCGAAGAGCATCAACCGCAAGACCATGGAGAATCTGGCTTATGCCGGGGCTTTTGATTCATCCTTCCCTGATATCCGCAGGGACCAGTACTTTATGGAAAACCGCAAAGGCGAGATTTTCCTTGATTCCCTGATGAGATATGTCCAGGACTATAACTCCATGGACAGCAGCATAGACTCTCTGTTCGGCGACCAGGATGAGGGATTCCAGCTTACAAAACCGGAGATTCCGCCGAGAGCGGGAGAGATGAACCTGATGGAATTCCTGAAAAAGGAAAGGGAGCTTGTGGGTATGTACATCTCATCCCATCCTCTGGACGTTTTTAAGTTTGAACTGGAAAATTTCTGCACTGCGACTCCTGGGGAAATATCAGAAAGACTCAAGCTCGGTTCCGATTATCAGATAGATGAAAACCAGGATTATTTCATAGGAGGACTCGTTACCAACGTCAACGAGAGGGTGTCAAAGTCCGGAAGTCCTTTCTGCAGCTTTACCCTGGAAGATTTCTCGTCGAGTGTTAATATCACCCTTTTCGGCAAGGCTTACGAGAGCAACATGAATTACATCAAGGACGGGAATGCCGTTTTCATAAAGCTGAAAATCAGAAGGCGCGGCCCTCAGGATCCGTCTCCTTCGCCTAAGATCGAGTCCATCCGCCTGCTTGCCAACGTGAAGGCAAGCGGACTGCAGTCTCTGGAAATCATCATTCCGGCCAATCTGATAGACAAGCAGTTCCGCACAGATCTCATAAAGCTTATCAAGGAGCATCACACCAAGGCAAACACCGAAGGTGTGGGCAAGACTCCGGTCAAGATGAAAATCGTTGAGAAGGAAAAAGGATTCAGCCTGGACTATGACACAAAATTCCTTGTGGAAGTGGACAATGCCCTTCTCAAGGAATTTGACAAGATGGGTCTGAAATACAAAGGTAACGTTAACCTGTCCCTGTTCTAGGGGGTTAGTCCCAACCCTGGGCTTTGATTTCAAGATAGTTGCCATCTGGACTTACCAGGTGGCAGCCTTCTTTTGCGGTATGGCCGATAACTTCCAGCCAAGGCAGTTCCTTGCGTATGGCCTCGTGAGCTTCCAGAGGGAAGACATACATCAGACGGTAATCGTCACCGCCGTTTATAATTGCTGTAGCCATATCTATTCCGATTTCCTCGCTCACCATCCTGGCTTCCGGGGCTACCGGAATCTTGTCCAAAAAGATATTGGCCCCACAAGAGTGGTCACGGGTAAGCTGCTTTACGGCATCGCCGAGACCCCTGGTCAGAAAATATCCGGCAGTGGGCCAGATGCCCGTCTCCTTGAAACTGTCCAGGACGGATGGCTCGATATCGGGTGTAAGATACTGCCCCAGAGGATATTTATACTTTTCAAGCTGAGGCTGGGTTCCGGTGAATGCCGCCTTCTCCCTTTCCAGGACATAGAATCCCATACAGGCGCTGCCAAGGTTTCCGCTGATGCATATAAGGGAATTCGGAGCTGTTTCCTTTGTGTTCTCCGGCGACAGAAGATTTCCAGTCGCGCCACAGCTGATCATAAGTCCGCTCATGCTCGGAACCAGATCCAGGGTAAGGTTTTCCACAGAATGGAGTTTTGCCGCAGCCTGGATACCGGCCCAGAGCCAGTCAATATGCTCAAAACTGAACTTTGAAGAAACCCCGATGGAAAAATTCAGGGCACAAGGCTTGGCGCAACGGGCATAGAGATAGCCCATGGCGTGGACGGCCGCCTTGTATCCGAGATATTTTACCGGAGTGTAGGTAAGGTCGAAGTCCACTCCCTCCAGCATGAGGGAGTTTACGGTAACTACACCACCGCCGCCCTTGACGGGAGGGATGAATGTGGTTCTGGAATTCTTGAAGCTGCTTTTTTCAAAGAGCCGGTCCAGAGTCTTGATCCTTCCGAGCTCCTTAATTTCCGTACGGGTGATTTCTTTCTTCTTTGCCATAAGACAAATATAGTGCAAATCGTGCGAAAATACTATCTTTGTGACCCTATGGGCAGTCAGAAGGAAATATTGAAGGCAGTAGCCTCGTCGGAATACAAGGAAGGCTTCGTCACCGATGTGGAGCAGGAATTTGCTCCAAAGGGTTTGAACGAAGATATTATCCGTCATATTTCTCAGCGAAAGGGGGAGCCGGAGTGGATGCTGGAATTCCGCCTGAAGGCTTTCCGCAAATGGCTCACGATGGAAACTCCTTCCTGGGGTCATCTCAAGCTTCCTCAGATTAATTATCAGGATATAATCTATTTCGCCGCTCCCAAGAAGAAAACGGCTGACAAGCTGGATCCGGAGCTGGAAGCCACGTTCGAGAAACTAGGCATTCCGCTCAAGGAGAGAAATGTGCTGGGTGGCGTGGCGGTCGATGCCGTATTCGACTCCGTATCAGTAAAGACCACATTCCGCGAAACCCTCGCCGAGAAGGGCATAATCTTCTGCTCCTTCTCAGAGGCGGTAAGGGATTATCCGGACCTTGTCCGCAAATATCTGGCAAGCGTTGTTCCTGTCGGTGACAATTATTTTTCCGCCTTGAATTCCGCCGTTTTCTCAGACGGAAGTTTCTGCTACATTCCAAAGAACACCCGCTGTCCGATGGAGCTTTCCAGCTATTTCCGCATAAACGCTCTTGGAACGGGCCAGTTCGAAAGGACACTCATTGTCGCCGACGAGGGTAGTTACGTAAGCTATCTTGAAGGCTGTACGGCTCCTCAGAGAGACGAAAGCCAGCTTCACGCGGCTGTGGTGGAGATTGTGGTAAAACAGGATGCCGAAGTTAAATATTCCACGGTCCAGAACTGGTATCCGGGAAACAAGAACGGAGACGGTGGAATCTATAACCTGGTAACCAAGAGGGGTTTGTGCGAAGGCTCTAATTCCCGTCTCTTCTGGGCTCAGGTGGAAACCGGCTCGGCGATAACATGGAAATATCCGAGCACCATACTCAAGGGAGACAATTCCGTCAGCGAGTTTTACAGCGTGGCGGTAACCAACAATTACCAGCAGGCCGATACCGGAACAAAGATGATTCACATCGGGAAGAACACCCGCAGCCGTATAGTGAGCAAGGGTATTTCCGCGGGTTGCAGCGAGAACAGTTACCGCGGTATGGTGAAAGTTCTGCCTGGAGCAACCGGAGCCAGGAACCATTCCCAGTGCGACAGCCTTCTGCTGGGTTCCAAATGTGGAGCCCACACCTTCCCGCATATAGAAAGCGCAAATCCTACGGCTATCATAGAACACGAGGCCACAACCTCCAAGATCGGTGAAGACCAGCTGTTTTACTGTCTGCAAAGAGGTATCACACAAGAAGATGCCGTGGGGCTTATTGTTAACGGATATGCACGTGATGTGCTAAACAAGTTGCCGATGGAGTTTGCCGTGGAGGCTCAGAAGCTTCTCCAGGTTTCTCTTGAGGGCAGCATAGGATGATTGTTATGATAGAAGAATATCTGCAGATGTTAGTCAACTGGTTCAGCATAGATAACGTGCTGTTCGAGTTTTTAGGCCAGCGGATCAGCTCCCTGGAAGTTACAAGTACGGTTTGCGGACTGCTATGCGTCCTGCTTGCCGTCAAGGGCAAGGTGGCTAATTTTTGGGTGGGATACATTTACAACATTGTACTGTTCCTGATGTTTTACCAGACACGGGCTTACTCCAGCATGATGCTCCAGCCCGTTTCCCTGGCCATTAACTTTTTCGGGCATTACAGATGGACCCATCCTCACGATGACGAAAAGGATGAGAAATCCAGACTCAAGGTAACCACCTTCAATTTCGGCCAGAGAAGCGTGGTGGCTGCCATCATTCTCATATTCACATTTGTGTGGGGATATATCCTCTCAAGGGTGGATGTCTGGATCCCGTCCCTGTTCCCGGCTCCGGCAAAGATGCCATACTTCGATGCGTTCATTTTGGGAACGGTGCTTATGGCACAGCTTCTGAGCGCACAGAAAAAACTGGACTGCTGGGTGTGCTGGCTGGTCGCCAACAGTTTAAATATCATCCTTTGCTACCGTCTGGGATTGAGTCTTATGACGCTTGTTTACGCCCTGTACTTCCTGTTGGCCATCGGAGGTTTCCTCACCTGGCTGAAGATGTATCGGAAGCAGCATTACATTGACCTGAGGCGGCAGGTTGAGGAAAAATGGGCCAAAGAAAAAAAATAGACAGAAATGGAAAATCTTCTTGAAATAAAAAATCTGCACGCCCGCATCGGCGACAAGGAAATTCTCAAAGGGATAAACCTTGTCATAAGACCAGGCGAGGTGCATGCGATAATGGGAAGGAACGGCAGCGGAAAAAGTACCCTCAGCGCGGTGCTTGCGGGTAACTCCAACTACACCGTTACAGAGGGCAGCGTAACATATCTCGGGCAGGATCTTCTGAAGATGAGTCCGGAAGAAAGAAGTTGGGCCGGAATCTTCCTTGGATTCCAATATCCTGTTGAAATACCGGGAGTTACCAATGTCAACTTTATGAAGACAGCGGTAAATGAACATCGCCGCCAGAAAAACCTTCCGCCTCTGAGCGCGGCTGAATACCTGAAGATGATGAGGGAGAAAATGGCTTATGTGGAGATGGATCCTTCCTTCTCGTCCAGAGGTGTGAACGTGGGCTTTTCCGGAGGAGAGAAAAAGCGTAACGAAGTTTTCCAGATGGCTATGCTTTCACCGAGGCTTGCTATTCTTGACGAAACGGACAGCGGCCTCGACGTAGATGCCCTCCGCATAGTTGCAAACGGGGTCAACCGGCTCAAGACGGCAGAAAATGCATTTGTGGTGATAACTCATTACCAGAGGCTTCTGGATTATATAGTTCCCGATGTGGTACATGTACTCTATAAGGGACGGATTGTAAAGACAGCGGGCAAGGAACTTGCCGCCGAGGTAGAGGCCCACGGCTACGAGGAATTTGAATAAAGACAGATGGAAGGATTCAGGTACATACCAAAGAAACAGCTTTTCGATTGCAGCGTTCCCCTGACAGGAGCCCGCAAGTTCTTTGTCTGGGACGGTGTTCCGGAAGGCCTTCCTTTTGAAAACGTCTCTTCTCTGGACTGTTCCGCGGATTTCGGAATCAGCACCAGGGTGGAAAGGATCCACTATGCCCCGAGGGATGCGGAATCCTCTCTGAAGGCCACAATCATCAAACCGAATGGAGAAGAAATCACCCAGGTTATATCCGTCCGGGTGTCTCCTTCCCCGCTTTCGGAAAGAACTGTGATAGAATGCTCTCCGGAAGGCAAATACAATGTGGTTCTGTGTTCCCACACCGTCGGTCAGGAAAGATTTTCCACAAAGGGACAGATAGAAATCCACGTTTGCCGGGGAGCGAGTCTGGACCTTGTGGTGATGCAGAACGAGAATTCGCTTTCAAGGCACGAATCGAACTACAGGATAAGACTGGAAGAAGAAGCGTCGCTGAGCCTGAATATTGTCACGCTCCACGCCGGAAATGTTACCAACAGGATACATTCCCTGATTGCAGGGAAAAAGGCCACGTGCAATCTTAACGGGTTGTATCTTGCAGATGGACAACAGATTGTAGATACAGATGTGGTGCTTGTCCACAACGCCGGGGAGAGCGTCAGCAGCCAGCTTTTCAAAGGAATCCTTGATGGCAATTCAAGGTCCAGGTTTGAGGGAGAGGTGGTTGTCAGCCCGGCTGCCCAGAAGACGGAAGCATATCAGGCAAACAACAACCTCCTGATATCCGAGAGCGCCAGGGCTTCCAGCGATCCCCATCTGGTCATATATGCAGATGATGTAAAATGCTCTCACGGCAGTACGGCAGGAAGTGTCGGCGACGAGGAACTTTTCTATATGCGCAGCCGTGGAATCAGCGAAAAGGAAGCCAGAATCCTGCAGCAGCAGGCCTTTGCCGGTACGGTGCTCGAAAAAGTGGCCCATCCGGAGCTTCGGGAGAGGCTTTCCCATCTGGTGGAGAAAAGGCTGAGGGGAGAAGATACCCTTTGTGCCGGCTGCTCAAAAAGATGTTGCTAAAAACAGATAAAAGATATGAATGTCGGAATAGTAGGAACCGGTTATGTCGGGCTTGTTACGGGAGCCTGTTTCTCTGAAATGGGAATGAACGTAACCTGCATAGACATAGACAAGAAGAAAATAGAAAAGCTTCAGAACGGCCAGATTCCAATCTATGAACCTGGACTTCAGGAAATTGTCCAGAGAAATTCAAAGAAGGGAAGATTGCACTTCGCAACAGACCTGGCAAGTGTGCTGGATAGTCTGAGCGTTGTATTCGTAGCCGTAGGAACTCCTCCGGGAGAAGACGGAAGCGCGGATCTCAGCTATGTTCTGAACGTGGCTTCCGAGTTCGGAAAGAACATAAAGAAATATACGCTTCTTGTAGTTAAAAGCACCGTTCCTGTCGGTACCAGCGTCAAGGTGCGCCGCAAGGTTGAGGAGGAACTGGAAAAGAGAGGCGCAAAGGTTGAATTCGACGTCGCCTCCAATCCCGAGTTTCTGAAAGAAGGCGCTGCGATAAAGGACTTCATGTCTCCAGACAGGGTTGTGGTCGGAGTTTCATCGGAGAAGGCCCGTCATCTTATGGAGAAGATTTACAAGCCGTTCCAGATGTCCAAATACAGGATAATCTTCATGGACATCATGAGTGCCGAGATGACCAAATATGCCTCAAACTCGATGCTTGCAACCCGCATCAGTTTCATGAACGAGATAGCTCGCCTGTGCGAGATCACCGGAGCCGATGTCCAGAAAGTAAGAGCCGGAATGGCGGCTGATACCCGTATCGGCAGCAAGTTCCTGTACCCTGGATGCGGTTATGGCGGAAGCTGCTTCCCTAAAGATGTTAAGGCCCTAATACGCACGGGAAAGGATAATGGCTACAAGATGAAGATTATCAGCGCTGTGGAAGAAGTGAACCAGCAGCAGAAAAAGATAGTTTTCGCCAAGCTCAAGAAGGCCTTGGGAACCCTCAAGGGAAAAACCGTGGCCCTATGGGGACTTTCTTTCAAGCCGGAAACCGATGATTTGAGAGAGGCCCCTTCCGTGGTTACGGCAGAACTTCTGCTGGAAGCCGGAGCAACCGTCAAGGTTTATGATCCTATAGCGATGGACGAGTGCCGCAACCGCCACCTCGGAGACAGGGTCATCTATGCAAAAGACATTTACGACTGCGTTCAGGACGCTGATGCCGTGGCTCTTGTCACCGAGTGGAAAGAATTCAGGGTTCCAGCCTGGGACCGTATCCGCAAGGCTATGAAAGGCAATGTGGTCGTAGACGGCAGGGATATTTACACCCCTTCAGAAATCCAGTCTCTCGGATTCGATTATTACAGTATCGGAAGATGAAGCAGTTCCTGAGAAAGTGCCAGTCAAATCTTATAGATGCCAGATGGAACATCGGCATCGCCGAGACTGATGATGACTTCAGTATCAGGAACATCCATTATGTCAAACACAATCACTGCTTTAGGAAATCCTGGTTTGCCGATCCATTTGTGATAGAGGAAACAGACAGGGATTACATCATTCTGGCAGAGGAGATGCTGGTTGACAAGTCGAGAGGCCGTATCGTGAGACTTACGGTTAATAAAACCGATATGGTGCTCAGCGACTTAGAGGTGCTGCTGGATTTGGACACCCACCTGTCTTTTCCTAACCACATAAAGACGGAAGACGGGATTTTCCTGTATCCTGAAAACGGAGCGTCCGGTGAGCTTTCCTTCTACAGATATGGCAAAACTCTGGAAAAGTGTGGAACCGTTCTCAAGGAGACAGTATTTGATTCAACGATTTTCTCTCTGGAAGGATCCTATTATCTTTTGGCCACCGAGGCGGCGAATCCGAACGGCAATGTGCTGAGCGTTTTCTCCAGCGACAAGCCGCTCTCAGGATATCGGAAGATTCAGGAATTTACTTTTTCGGACAACATAGCAAGACGTGCCGGGAATGTCTTTATGAACCGAGGCCGGCTCATATCGCCCGCCCAGGTGTGCAACAAATATTACGGTGAAGGACTTTCCCTCCAGCAAATTGAATTGAAAGACGGAAAATTATCCCTCAGGGAAGTCAAGCGAATATATCCAAGGGGAAAGATGCTGTCTACTGGTTTTCACACGTGGAATTACCTTCCCGTTTCCGGGAACAAGGTAGTGGTTGACGGATACAGGTTCGGCAGTAAGGTTTTCCACGATATCTATTTCAAAATCAAGGGACTTGAAGAAATGTAGTTATGGAATTTGTTTTTGATTGCCGATGGACCGACTCTCTTTCCGCATCCGACAAATATGTGGAAGACTTCCTGTATGTTCTAGCTACAACCTGGAATGTCGCCGACACCGCAGAACTTAAAAGGAATTTCGAAAACCGCTATTTCCATAACATCTACGGACCGTCTCTGCTGACTGTGATTTATTGCGAGGAAAAACCTGCCGGCTCAGGGGCAATGTGGAGAAACGATATTGGGGGGCGTGTTGCATTTCAGCGTATAGATACCTGCACCCTTGAGGCTTACAGAGGTCACGGCCTGTTCCGCAAGGCAATAGAAAAAGAACTTTCCCTGATCGGTGAAGACACCCTTTCCTATGGATTTGCAAACCCGAGCAGCCTCGCCGGATATCTTAAGTTCGGATGGAAAGTCCTGAAGGCAGACCGTGTGAAAATAATGTTCAGTCCCAAGAATTATCTTAAGCGGAATCCTTCTGTGATAGACGCTTCCTATGCCCGGTGGTATCTTGTGACATTCCGCGAAAAGATTTTCAGAATCAAAAGAGGTGGATTGGATTTCCTGGTTATGCCGACCAGCCGTCCGAGAATTTATCAGATTATTGGAGTCGCTGAAAAAGAGGCCGTCAAATTCTTTGATCCAGCTCCATCTTTGAGCGTTTTGGTTTACAGTTCAATCCCTACGGATACAGATCCTTCAAATCAGGGAAACATTGTGGTTACCCGTTTCAGGGGAGACGTTATTCCACTATGGAAATGCGATGCACTGTAAGAAAAAAACTAAAAAGCCGCACTCCGAAGAGGGCGGCTTTTTAAATACTAAAACCTAAACCTACATCTTAAAGATGCCATTATTGGCGAATTCGTTGCATCAAGGGCAAAAAATTCTTAAATTTGAGAGTTAAAGCAATTTGAAATCAATGAGTATAGATAAAGATACGGGTATAAGGCAAAGATTCATGAAGAAACTGTCGTCGTCGATAGTTAATTTCAAGTTTCTGAACAGGTGGCTTGTGCTTTTGATGGATCTTATCCTGGCCACGGGAGCGGCTTTGCTGGCTTTTGTGATTGTGGGATATCTGATAGACCAGTATCACTTTGTCCAGATAGGGGCCAGGGCTGCGATTCTTTCTGTTGTTTCCAGTTTGCTGGCTTTTCTGCTTACGGGAACCTACAAGGGAATATTGCGTTACACCACATCCCAGGAGGTATGGAAGCTTTGTTATGCCATTATCGTCAAGATGGCTATAGAGGTTCCCCTTGTCCTTCTTTTCAGAAGGCATCTTGGATTCGGTCCGGAAACGTCCAATGCGAAAATACTGCTCATAGAGTTTCTGAATCTGGGAACCTCCCTCTCTTTCCTGGCCTTCTCCAGAGCCTTTCTGGTCGCCCTGTTCAGATACAGTTCAAGTATCCAGCATTCAGAAATAAGCAATATTCTTGTTTATGGCACTGGCGAAAGCAGTATTTCCTGCATACAATACCTGGAAAACATACATAATGCAGCTTACAATGTGGTTGGTCTCATCCAGCTTTCAGATAAAATAAGATATCATAATATCGCCGGGAAGAAAGTCTTCTATGTCAAGGACTTGAAGTATCTGGAGGAGATAATGGGCAAGAAAGACATAAAGGCAATAGTATTCCCTTCCCAGATATCTGCGGTAAACCAGAAGGATAATCTGGTTCCGTTTGCACTCAGACACGGAATAAGGCTTTTCGCGGTGCCGGATACGAATGAGATAGCTTCCGGAGGATCATCCATGACGGCCCCTCTGAAGGAAATCAGGATTGAGGACCTGCTCGGAAGGGAAGAGGTTGAAATAGATGAAACGGCCGTGTCTGCGTTTCTGAAAGGCAAGAGGGTTATGGTTACCGGTGCCGCCGGAAGTATAGGTAGTGAACTGTGCCGGCTGATCAGCGGATATGGAGTTGAGAGACTGGTTATGCTCGACAGTGCTGAAACCCCGATGCACAACCTGACCCTTGAACTTAACGGGGGAACGGAGGAGTCTGACAAGTTTGAGTTTTTCATCTGCGACGTCAGGAACGAGGTTCGTCTTGAAAGGGCCTTCAATCTCTGGCATCCGCAGATAATCTTCCATGCCGCAGCGTACAAGCACGTACCTATGATGGAGCTGAACCCTACGGAAGCTGTAAGGGTAAATGTTTTGGGAACCAGAAATATAGCCCGGCTGGCCGTTCAGTATGGGGTGGAGAAGATGATAATGATTTCCACGGACAAGGCCGTTAATCCGACCAATGTGATGGGTGCCAGCAAGAGAATCGCCGAGATATATACCCAATCCCTTTCCAGGGCTATCATAAACAAGGAAATCGAAGGTACAACCAAGTTCATAACCACCAGATTCGGCAACGTGCTTGGCAGCAACGGAAGTGTTATCCCTCGCTTCAAGGAGCAGATTGCGGCCGGCGGTCCGGTGACCGTAACACACAAGGACATAGTACGTTACTTTATGTCCATACCGGAAGCGTGCCGTCTTGTGCTTGAAGCCGCAACTCTGGGACAGGGATACGAGATCTTTGTGTTTGACATGGGCAAACCCGTGAAGATCTCAGACCTGGCGGAGAATATGATCAGACTTGCCGGATATACTCCAGGCGTGGATATAAAAATTGAATACACAGGCCTCCGTCCGGGAGAAAAGCTGTACGAAGAGCTTTTGAACACCAAGGAGAACACCCTTCCTACAACCAACAAGAAAATATTCCTTGCCAAGGTAAGGGAATTCCCGTATGCGGAAGTGGACAGGGATGTCCAGGATCTCATCGATATGGCTTCCAGGGTGGATATAATTTCCACCGTGAGGAAGATGAAGAAGATGGTTCCGGAGTACAAGTCCAAGAATTCCGTTTTCGAACAGCTGGACAAGATGATAATGGAAGCCGCTAAGGCCGATGGGCCGCAACCAACCGAATAACTATTGACTGAATGCTACAGGATTCTGACAACAAACGGGTGGCCAAAAACTCCATAATGCTGTATCTGAGGATGCTGGTAACTATGGTTGTGGGTTTCTACACATCCAGGGTTGTCCTGCAGGTACTCGGAGAAGAAGATTTTGGTGTCTACGGTCTGGTTGGCGGAATCGTCGGAATGCTGGCTTTCCTGAATTCCACGATGAGCGGTGCTACTTCCCGTTTCCTTACATTTGAACTGGGAAGAGGAGACAAGGAAAGCCTGAACTCCACTTTCGATTCGGCACTGATAGTTCACATCTGGATAGCCCTGATCGTTTTCGTGATTGCTGAAACCGGCGGCCTTTGGTTTGTCAACCACAAGCTGGTGATTCCGGCAGAGAGGATGATGGCGGCCAACTGGGTTTACCAGTGTGCCATCATTTCGGTTGTCATCAGCATAATCCAGGTTCCTTACGTTGCCAGTATAGTGGCTCACGAGAAGATGGGAGTCTATGCATATGTGGACATCATAAACGTGACGATGAAATTGGCCATCGTCTTTATCCTGATGCATTCCACCTGGGATAACCTCATTCTCTATGCGGTTCTGATGATGGTCATAACATTGCTGACAGGTCTTATCTACCGCAGATATTCGGTCCGCCATTTCGAGGAGTGCAGTTACACCCACAAGAACACGAAGGAAATGTCCAAGGACATAGTATCATTCTTCGGATACAATATGTTCGGAAACTTTGGTGTAATTTTCAACATGCAGGTTACCAACATATTGATTAACAACTTTTTCGGTCTTGTTTACAATGCGGCGTCCAGCATATCTGCCACGGTCAGCAACGTGGTCAGCTCCTTTTCCAACAACACCATCATAGCCTTCCGTCCGCCTATCACCAAGTCTTATGCGGCAAAGGAGATGGATAAGTCGGAGGATTTCATGATTCTCGGAATGCAGATGTGCCTTTTCTTCTTTGCGCTTTTTGCCATTCCGGTTATAGTTGAGGTGAAAACCCTCCTGAGGCTTTGGCTGGAGAAGGTTCCGGACCAGAGCGACGTATTCTGTCGCCTGATGATAACCGGTCTTTTGTTTGAAACCATAAGAAGGGTTTGCCTTATAAGCATACACGCAACGGGAAGGGTCAAGATAGTCAGCCTCTGCATAGGAATTTTGCTGACCCTCAATCCTTTCATCGTTTATCT
>CADAOA010000005.1 GCA_902789435.1 uncultured Bacteroidia bacterium
ATTTTTCTCTGAACAGAAGCCCTTTGTTTGTAGCACTCTTTAGAATCTTTCAGCTGCCGCTCCAGAACTTTCAGCTTTCGATGGTCTTCGGCGGCTTTCTTTTCCGCCTTCTTCTCAAGGTCCTGGCGCTTTTTGGAAAGAAGGTCTGCAAGGACTTGGAGGGCAAGGTCTTCCTGATCGTTTACAGCTTCTTCAGCGATGGATTGTTCCACTCCGGCTTCGCTGAGGCCTCTGAGGATCTTTTCAGGACCCCACTTGGAAAAGCGGAGTTTGTCACGGGTGAAGGCTCTTGCAAAGCGGGAGTCGTCCATGTATTTGTCTTTCTTTAAAGACGAAATGATTTCTTCGATTTCCTTTTCCTGCTTTTCAGTCGGGGGAGAATCTTTGGAAAGCCACCGGATGAGCATCTGGCGGGCCTGTCCGGAAGAGATTTCCCTTCTGGAACACTCAGCCGTCAGACGGGCTTTTGCTCTCTGCAGAGCCGTGTTCTGCTTTGCCGGTTTGCCTCCCATCAGACAGTCTGCTAGAAGTAATAGCCAAATGACAGGTAGGCGCTGACTTTCTTCTTGTAATCGCTCCAATGGAGGTTAAAGGTAAGTGGCCCCACCTTGGTCTGGTAAGAATACTGTGCTCCGAATCCCCAATAGCCCTTGCGGTCGAAGCTTAACATTTTGTCGACGCTTTTTCCCGTGCGGAGGTAATTGCCTATCAGATAAACATAGTGGCTCTTTCCGACCCTCTTTCTGAGGTCTGTGCGGAAAACGCTTACAGAATTGTCAAAAGCGTTTATGTAATTGACTCCTATGAAAGGAATCTGATGGTCTATGTAACGGCCCCTCTCCTGACCTCCCACAAAGTTGTAGAACGGCACCTCGTGACGGTTGCGGATATTGATCCTGCCGTAAATCTGTGGTTCAAGCACAAAATCTCTTCCCAGGTCGAACGCCATGTGGCTGCTGAGCATAAAGGAAGCAAAACTCTTGAATTTGGAATGGAAACCGAGCAGATAATACGCGGCGTCAAACTGGATGAACAATCCGCTGTTCGTAAAGTATTTGCTATCTCTGGAATCCAGGATTCCGCGGGCGAATACAGAAACATAGCTCTTGGCCTTGAGGACCTCGCCGCTCAAATCTTCGACATCGGTGAGGAATCTGGAGAAATTGTAGTTTTCGAGCTTTGCTCCAAGCTTCAAGTCAATGTCCCTGAAATACTTGATGTTTGCCAAAGCCGCTTCAAACCCGTTGTAGACAAACTTTATGTTGTTGTGAGCTGATTTGTCCGAGTATATGTTGACATCTTTCTTGGAGAACATATAGCTCAGTTCAAGGCGCGGGAACTTGCGGAACATGTGGTCGTACTCAAGCTTTAAGTAAGGATTATAGCTGAGCCTTCCTGTAATGCTCGCCTTAGGGCCGTGCATGGCATACTGGCGTATTCCCAGCCTGAGCAGCAGGGCCGCAGCCTCTTCCGTGTCGTAACGGGCACCCAGGCTGACAACATTTGGCTTTCCCTTCACGAATTTGAAAATCAGGTCATATTCCTGGATTCCATTGGTTTTGCCTGATTTCCTGAGCTGATATGTAACCTGTGAGAAGGCCTGGGTTCCGTTGAAAACAGATATTGCATTGTTGATCTGCGAGCCGTTGATTACCTGATGTTCGTGAAGGCCGGCCAGTTTCATCAGCCAGTTACGATCGGCGTCATCGGCCCCGTCGAGAATGATGCGGCCTAACATAAACCTTGTCTTGTAAACCTCAACCGCCCTGTCTGCCCCGGAAGTGCCGTTATTTTCGCCAATCAGCTTGGCCAGAGCCCTCAGTTCGGCATCTTTTTCATCGGCTGCCTTGTAGCCGTTGGCCAGAAGCTGGGCCACTGCCGCGCGGTTGAAGCTGAGAACTCCGAACTCCTGAACCTCAGGATGGAGATATATGTCTGTATCTTGCTTGTTGGCCTCAAACTTTTCGTTGCCCATCAGGCTTATCAGCTGCATTAGCACTGCATCCACTCCCTTCAGGTCCTCGGCTTTGGCAAGGTCTGTCTGCACATCTACGCCAATGACTATATTGGCTCCTTTCTGCCTGGCCACGTCCACCGGAAAGTTGTTGACAACCCCGCCGTCCACCAGAACTTTTCCGTCTATGGTAACAGGAGCGAAATATCCTGGAATAGCCATACTGGCCCTCATAGCCAGAGGCAGAACTCCGTGGTCCAGAACCACTTGCTCTCCGGTTGCCAGATCGGTTGCTATGCAGGCGTAGGGTATTGGCAGACGGTTGAAGTCTATGGAATCCTGATAACCTATGGCCAGTCCGTTCAGAAGATTGAGGACATTGTTGCCCGAAACAAATCCGCCCGGAAGATAGAACGAACTCTTGCTGTCTGCCTTTATCTCTTCGTTTACCACCGTCGAATCTTTGCCCTTTTTCCAGAACTTCCAGTTGTTCCACACAGGTTTGCCGTTGGACTGGCTGTCAGTATTCTCTTCACGTGCCTGTCCTTTGCGTTCAGTCCTTATGATATCTCCCCTGAAATCGTCCAGCGGAATGTTGAGGATGAATTTTTCCTCATCCATCTTCTTGGAGAAGTTCAGGTCTTCGCGTTTGATGTTATCTGAAAGCAGATAGTCCCAGTCTGCGCTGCTTACGATAGAGTCTATCTGGGCCGAGTTGTAACCCATTGCATACAAACCGCCTACAAGGGCTCCTATAGATGTTCCAAGCACCATGTCCGGCTTAATGCCAACTTCTTCAAGCTTCTTGATAACGCCTATGTGGGCCATGCCCTTTGCCCCGCCGCCGCACAGCACAAGAGCAACTTTGATTTTCTTTTCCGGTTTGGAGGTCTTGGATTTTCTTTGGGCCGAAATACCCCCAGCCATAATCATTACGGCTAGAAGCGACAGCAGAATCTTTTTCAGGTTATCCATATCAGAATCTGTTATTTGGTTATCTGGTTGTTCTTTTCTTTTCCGCTGAGCATTCCGCATGCGGCTTCAATGTCCTGCCCCCTTGACGCCCGCAGGGTTGCAGTGATTCCGGCATTGTTGAGCCTGTCCTCGAAAACCTGGACAGTCTTCATGTCGGAAGGTATGTATTCCGTGTCACCGATATCGTGGAACCTGATGAGGTTTACCCTGCATTCCAGTCCCTTGAGCAGAGACACCAGGGCATCCGCATGCCGAGGGGTATCGGTAAGGCCCTTGAACATTATGTACTCGAAGCTTACCCTCCGCTGCCCGGTAAAATCGTAGCGGCGGATAATCTTGAGTGTTTTCTCCAGAGGGAATGCTGCCTCGGATGGCATCAGTGAAAGCCTCTCCGCGTGGAACGGATTGTGGAGGCTTATGGCCAGATGAGCGCGGCTCTCGTCCAGGAACCTTTCAAGAGGAGACTTTTCCTGGTCTTTAACGGCTTTGTTTACACCGATGGAACTTACGGTTATCCTCTTCGGGCTCCAGGCACATCCCCAGTCAGAGGTCAGCACTTCTACAGCCCTGAGCACATTGTCCAGATTGTCGAAAGGCTCCCCCATACCCATAAAGACAGCATTGGTAAGTTCTTCCGCCTCATCGATGAGGAAAAACTGGGAAAGGATCTGAGCAGCGTCCAGATTGCCGTGAAAACCCTGCCTTCCAGTCATGCAGAAACGGCAGCCCATCCGGCACCCCGCCTGGGAAGACACGCACAGAGTCTTGCGGTCCCCGTCGGGAATCATCACGGCCTCAACGAAATTGCCGGAGAAATCAAACAGATACTTGCGGGTGCCGTCTTTGCTTAGGGCATATTTGAAATAAGGAACGGCCCCTATCTCATATTTCTCTTCCAGAAGCTGACGTGTCTTCAGGGAAAGATTTGTCATCGCGGAGAATGAAACCGCCCTTTTCTGATAAAGCCACTGGCATAACTGCTTTGCGGTAAAGGCAGGAAAACCTTCCTCAAGGCAAATGGCCTTGAGCTCTTCCAGAGTCGAGCCCAGCAGCTTCTTCTTCATTTTTCAAAAAAAATCCAAAAAATTCCGCACTTTGACGGATATTGACAAAGTTACATATTTTTTTTGCATCGTGAATTCAGTATATTTGTAAGGTTAAACACAACTAAAAATTATCATTATGGCTAAAGAGAAAGAGAAAACTGCCGCAACCGTGCAGAATGATGGCGTAAACGCCGAGAAGCTGAAGGCCTTGCAGGCCACGCTGGACAAGATTGAGAAGGATTTCGGCAAAGGTACGATCATGAAGTTGGGAGACCAGCCAAAATTCGACGTTTCAATTATCCCGACAGGTTCCATAGCATTGGACCACGCGTTGGGAATCGGAGGATATCCTAGAGGAAGAGTTATTGAGATTTACGGACCGGAGAGCAGCGGAAAGACCACTTTGGCCATCCATGCCATCGCTGAGGCCCAGAAGGCTGGTGGAATCGCAGCCATGATTGATGCCGAGCACGCATTCGACCGCACCTACGCCAAGAAACTGGGTGTGAATGTGGATACTTTGCTAATCTCCCAGCCGGATAACGGCGAGCAGGCCCTGGAAATCGCAGACAGCCTGATCCGTTCAGGAGCAATCGATATCGTAGTCATAGACTCCGTGGCCGCCCTGACTCCAAAGGCTGAAATCGAAGGAGATATGGGAGACAGCAAGATGGGTCTCCAGGCAAGGCTGATGAGCCAGGCTCTGAGAAAGCTTACTGCCAACATCTCAAAGACCAACACCTGCTGCATTTTCATCAACCAGCTGAGGGAAAAGATCGGCATCATGTTCGGAAACCCTGAAACCACAACCGGCGGTAACGCCCTTAAATTCTATGCATCCGTACGTTTGGATGTCAGGAAACTCTCCCAGCTCAAGGATGGAGACGACGCTACCGGCAACCGTGCCAGGGTAAAGGTCGTAAAGAACAAGATGGCCCCTCCTTTCCGCAAGGCCGAATTCGATATTGTCTTCGGCGAAGGCATTTCCAAATTGGGAGAGATCGTGGATCTTGGAGTTGAACTGGGTGTGATCAAGAAGAGCGGCAGCTGGTTCAGCTACGGAGAAAGCAAACTGGCACAGGGAAGAGATGCCGTAAAGCAATTGCTTAAGGACAATCCTGAACTCTGCGAAGAAATAGAGGGTAAGGTTAGAGAAGCCCTCAAGGGTGTCAACGACTGACAATCCGAATGATAGACCAGGCGACCATAGCAAGGATCCGGGACGCTATAGACATCGTCCAGGTAATCGGAGACTTTGTCCCTTTGAAAAGGCAAGGCTCCGATTATGTTGCATGTTGTCCTTTCCACCAGGAGAAGACCCCTAGCTTCCACGTCTCGCCGTCCAGGCAGTATTTCAACTGCTTCGGATGCCACGAAAAAGGCAATGCCATAGGCTTCCTGATGAAGCATGAGCAGATGACTTATGTGGAGGCTCTGAAATGGCTTGGCAACAAATACGGGATCGAGGTCAACGACGTCCAGGAAAGCTTTGAGGAAATCCAGAAGAAGAATCATCGAGACTCCCTGCTTATAATCAACGAATACGCCGGAAAGTATTTCACCAACGCCCTTCTGAACACTGAAGAGGGGCGTAGTGTGGGGCTATCCTATTTCAGGGAGAGGGGCTTTACAGACGAAACGATCAAGGAGTTCCAGCTCGGATATTCCAAGAAGGAGAAAGACGCCTTCACAAAAGACGCAATTGCAGCCGGGTACAAGAAAAACCTGCTTCTGGAACTGGGTCTTTCCGTAGAAAAGCAAGACGGCCCCTATGCCGGAGAAATTTCGGACAAGTTCCACGAAAGGGTAATGTTCCCTATCCGTTCCGTCAATGGCAAAATCGTGGCTTTCGGAGGAAGGATCCTTTCTTCCGAGAAGAGCCCGGTCAAGTACATGAACTCTCCGGAAAGCGAGATATATCACAAGAAAAAAGTTCTTTACGGACTTTATGAGGCCCGCAACGCCATATCGCAGAGCAAGAATTGCTATCTGGTGGAAGGCTACACTGATGTTATCTCCATGCACCAGGCCGGAATACAGAATGTGGTTGCCAGCTGCGGAACCGCCCTTACGGATGAGCAGGTTCTGCTGCTGAAAAGGTTCACCCAGAAAATCACCATCATCTACGATGGAGACCAGGCTGGAGTCAATGCGGCGCTTAAGGGAATAAATCTCTTCCTTCAGAAAGGAATGAACGTCAAGGTAGTTCTGATTCCTGGCGGAGAGGATCCTGATTCCTTTGCCAGAACCCATAAACGGGAAGAGATTGAAGACTTCCTGGAAAAAAGCGAGGAGGATTTCATTGTCTATCAGTTCCGGAACCTTTCCAAAAACCTTAACGGCGATCCTTACGAGGAAGGTAAAATGATCAATGAGATTGCCTTGAGCGTCTCCATGATAGACGATGCCGGTATACGTTCCGCCTATATAACCAGAGCTTCCGACCTGTTGGGCATCGGAAGGGAAGACTTCACTGAAAAGGTCAACGCGCTTCGTCAGGAAAGGATGAGCCAGGCTTCCTCCTACCAATCCGGGCAGAGACAATATGTTTCCAGGCAAGATCCTAACGCTTACCGCAGAGCTACAGGACAGAAGACTCCTGCAGACAAGGCGGAAGACGAACTCCGCAAAAGCGAGCAGGACCTGCTCTATCTTCTTCTCAAGTTCGGAAGGCAAACCCTGCATAATCTCAACAACGCCATGGTGGGAGTGGAAAAGGTCTACGAACCGTCTGTGGCGGAATACATAAAGCAGACCCTTCAGGTTGACGGTCTTCAGATTACGGATCCCGTCCTCAAGAAAATCTATGACCTGTACTTTGAAAACATAAAGGCTGGAGACAGCACAACGGAAGTCGAGAGATTTTTCATGAGCAGTATGGAACAGGAGATCTCAGATACCGCCATAGAGATCCTGTCTTCCTCTTACCGCTTCCGGAGCGAGAAAATAGAAAACTCCGTGGAGAGTCTGGGAAAGAATTTGTCTTCGGTTTTGCCGAGAACCGTTTACGTATATAAATCAAAAGTTATAAATTCGCGCCTTGCAACCTTGCGTAGCAAACTTCTGGGTCTTGATCCTTCCCAGGAAGAGGAAAGCAAAATGCTGACAAGACAGATCCAGCAGCTATCCACGATTAAGAGCCGGCTGCTGCGCGAGGCAAAATTCGCCAAATAGAAAAGATATGGAAAAGAATTTCAAGAGACATCTCATTACCGCAGCCCTTCCTTACGCCAACGGAAGTGTACACATCGGTCATCTGGCAGGAGTATATGTTCCTGCGGACATCTATGTCCGTTTTCTCCGCCTGAAGGGAGAGGATGTGCTCTTTATCTGCGGAAGCGACGAGCATGGTGTTCCTATTACATTTAAAGCCAAAGATTTAGGATGTTCTCCACAGGAAATTGTGGACAAGTATCACGCAATCATAAAAGACTCTTTCAACCGCTTTGGAATAAGTTTCAGCATATACTCCAGGACAAGTTCAAAGATTCACGCGGAAACAGCATCCGAATTCTTCAAGAAACTGTATGACGGGGGCAAGTTCATAGAAAGGGAAAGCGAGCAATTCTTCGATCCCGCCGCCAAGGTTTTCCTGGCCGACCGCTACATTATGGGTACCTGCCCTAAGTGCGGAAACGACAAGGCTTACGGAGACCAGTGCGAAAAGTGCGGAAGCACCCTGTCGCCTGAGGAACTGATAGATCCTCACTCCAGGCTCAGCGGAGAAAAGCCGATAAAGAAGATGACCAAGCACTGGTATCTTCCTCTGGACAAATATGAGGAATGGCTCAGGGAATGGATCATAGACGGCCACAAGGAATGGAAGACCAACGTTTACGGACAGTGCAAGAGTTGGATAGACGGAGGCCTGAAGCCAAGAGCCGTTACCAGAGACCTGGACTGGGGAGTTCCAGTTCCGCTTGAAGATGCCAAGGGCAAGGTTCTCTATGTTTGGTTCGATGCCCCTATCGGCTATATTTCAAATACCAGGGAATTGCTTCCAAACGATTGGGAAAAATGGTGGAAGAGTCCGGACACCAGGATGATACATTTCATAGGAAAGGATAATATCGTCTTCCACTGCATAGTTTTCCCGTCTATGCTCAAGGCATATGGAGACGGTTACATCCTGCCGGAGAATGTTCCTGCAAACGAGTTCCTCAACCTTGAGGGAGACAAGATATCCACATCCCGCAACTGGGCTATCTGGCTGGAAGAATATCTGGATCAGTTCCCGGGGCAGCAGGATGTCATGAGATATGTCCTCTGTGCCAACGCTCCTGAAACCAAGGACAACGATTTCACCTGGAAAGACTTCCAGGCAAGGAACAACAGCGAACTGGTGGCCATCTACGGAAACTTCGTAAACCGTGCCCTCGTGCTTACCAACAAGTATTTCGACGGAGTTGTTCCGCACTACACTGAAGAAGAACTCACAACGGAAGACCGCAAGCTCATGGAAGCTGTTCCTGAGATTGTATCCAATCTTAACAACTGCCTGGAACACTTCAAATTCAGAGATGCCATCAAGGAAGCCATGAACCTGGCAAGGCTCGGCAACAAATATCTTACTGAAACCGAACCTTGGAAGGTTTACAAGACAGATCCGAAGAGGGTTGCTGTCATTCTCAACCTTTGCCTTCAGATTTGCGCAAACCTGTCCATCGCATTCGAGCCGTTCTGCCCGTTCTCCTCAAAGAAACTTGAGGTAATGCTTGGACTGGCTCCGAAGAAAGATGAGGTTTGCCCTCAGAGCGTTCCGGAAGGGCTCGTAAAATGGGAGAATCTCGGAAGATGGGATCTTCTTAAGGAAGGTGACAGAATAGGCACTCCTGAGCTTCTTTTCAGCAAGATAGAGGATGAGACCATAACCGCTCAGACAGACCGCCTGGCAAGAATCAAGAAAGAAAACGAGGAAAAAGCCGCCGCTGAGGCTGCCTCTCATCCGGAACCTCTGGCTCCGGAATGCACGATTGACGATTTCGCCAAAATGGATATCCGTACAGCCACCGTCCTCCAGGCAGAGGCCGTTCCAAAGACAGACAAACTTCTCAAACTCACCATAGATACCGGAGTAGACCAAAGAGTTATTGTTTCAGGCATCGCGGAGTATTACTCTCCACAGGATATGCTGGGCAAGCAGATCTGCATCCTAGCAAACCTCAAGCCTAGGAAAATCCGTGGTATAGAAAGCAATGGAATGATCCTGATGGCAAAAGACGCCAGCGGGAAGATGAGATTCATCACTCCGCAGGAAGTTATGCCAAACGGCGCCAAGATAGGCTAAAGCTTGTAATTGAGAATCTCCAGCTCTTCCTTGCTGTAGAGAATCTTTTCGAGAATTGGCCGGAGTTCTTCCTTGAATATCAATATCAGGAGAACCAGTATTACCAGAATGGCCAGAATGGTCAACAGGATAAGCAGGACTTTAGAGCTCCTGCTTTTCTTTTTTGCAGGTTCCTCAGCGACAGGTTCAGGAACTGGTTCAGGAACTGGTTCAGAGACTGGTTCAATAACCGGTTCCGGCTCAGGAATCGGTTCAGGCTCAGTCTCAGGCTCAGGTTCGGGCTCAGGAATTGGCTCAGGTTCAGGCTCTGGCTCAGGAATTGGCTCAGGTTCAGGCTCTGGCTTATCTCTGAGATCAAGGGTGGAAAGTCCGAATGTCTCCGTGGAAATCTCAAAACCGGGAGCGGGATCCACACTGTATCCGTTCTCCTTGTCAAAAAGGAATGTTCCAAATCCTTCAAGGGTGTAAGAACCCTCTTTCTCCACCTTTGCCCTCAAATCTTCCAGATCCTTGTACAAGGCCTTTTTTGCCGCCATACGGGAAATCTCCCGCTGAAGGGCATATTCATTCAGGAGAATATCGTTGGATGAAAGGTTATAGTTGTCAAAGGCGAGTTTTTTTGCAGGGGGGCAGACAACCATTCCATCCTCAGAAAAAGAGGCAGGCACATCCTCAAGACGAATGGCGCCCATAAAAGGAAGAATAAGTTCACCGTCGCGGAGAACGATTTTTCTGAATAAAGAGGAAAGGTCTGCTTCCATTGCTCAAAGTTTTACAGGACAAAGTTACTTTAATTTGCTTATTTAAATTAAATCTTTCAAAAGATTTGGAACATAGTCAAAAAAAATATACTTTTGCAGTCCCAAAAACAAGTTCTGCCTGCATAGCTCAGTTGGTTAGAGCACATGACTGTTAATCATGGGGTCCTAGGTTCAAGTCCTTGTGCAGGCGCAACAAAAAAAGATGGTTTAAAAGCCATCTTTTTTGTTTTTAATCTCTGCGTTTTTTTCTGAGTCCCAGAGGAGTAAGGACAATGTCCTTTATTTTTGAGATTCCCTTGGAACGATTGGTATTCAACGCAACCTTCTTTGTAAAACTCTCCAGGTCAATATTGCGGGCCTTGCAATATCTTTCCAGTATGGCTTTCATCATCGGAGGGTCAAAATGGATATTGCTCATATCCTTTGCGCTGCGAAGCAGGCTGCGGTTATGGAACTGCACCCTGTTGAGATCTATCAGCTGGAACTTGAATTTCCCGTCTTCTATCTTATAGAGAATGTTGTCTATGTTAAAATCGTTGTGAACCAGACCACGTGAATGGAAAGAGGCGGCATATTCCGCAAATGCCTCAATGAAAGCCGCGGTCCCACTCTCGCTGATATCCTTGTGCCTGAAATCTGTGATCGGCTGATAATCAGTAAACAGGCAGACATAACACCCCGTATGGAAGAAAAGCCCCTTATTCTTCTCGACATAGCCAACCGGTACTGGAACATCTACTCCAAGGGAGAGCAACTTCAATGAATACTCGTATGAACGCTTAGCCTTTGTCGGACGGAGGAATGAGTAAACCACCCTGTTGAACTCTGTAGGCTTCTTGAAAATCTTCACTACCATGTGCAATCCGTCTACTGTAACATCTTCAACGATATTACGGAAATTCCTATAGACATTATCCGCCTTGTAGGAATGGTTCAAAGCATCCACGAGAAAGCTTTCCAAATGTTTGTATTCAGGATTGACAACCACTTTCATATTGGTGGCAAAGATAAAAAAAAGCCGGCTGTTCTGCCGGCTTTTTTGTGTTTTTTCAGGGTTTGTTACTTGATGACAACTACGCGGTTGAGGGTCTTGTCGGTCTGGCTGAATTCCATTGTACCGCCAAGGTTCTTCTCATTCATCTTATAGTTACCACCGCAAGACTTGATAACGTTGAGAACTGCATCCAGACGAGCCTGGCCAAGTTTCTCGTTAGTCTTTGCAGAACCTGTTGCGCTGTCAGCAGCACCGTCAATCTCGAATACGCGATCCTTGTTGGTTGCCATAGAAGTCTCAACAAAGTACTTGATGCTGTTCTTCTGAGCGTCGGTAAGAGTGCTCTTGCCGAGTGGGAAGTAAACTGCGAATGGAGCTGGAGCGTACTTGGTGTCGCCAGGAACGTAAACGGTCTTGCCATCGCCCACCTTTGCCTTCTCGGCTTCGAGGTCGTCAGCAAGCTTCTTGTTCTTTGCGTTGATATCGTCCAGAGCTTTGCTCAGATCCTTGATCTTGTTGTTGAAAGGAGTAACGTCAACAGGAGCGTGAGCCCTTGAGAATGTTCTGTTCTTGAACTGATAAGCAAGACCGAGGGTGATGCTTCCTACATACTCCTGTCTTGAACCTGCTACGTGAGCGTCCCAAGACTGCTGAATAACGGTCTGTGCAATATCCAGGGTAATGTCCAGAGATGGGCATACACGGAACATGTTGTAGATACCGCCGGCTACGAGGAGCTCAAGGTTCTTGTTATGTCCCTTAGGATCGGTAATGTATCCGAAACCTGCACCAATATAAGGAGCGATGTCCCAGAATCTGTCAGAACGATATCCGCCAAGGGCGTTGGAAATGTTCCACATCAGATCACCTCTAACCTGATGGAGGTGCATCTTCTGAGAATACCCCCAGTCATAAGAATCAACCGGATCAACATATGGACTGCCAGCCCATGCAGGAGGTGCTGGAGATGCTGCGTCTACATTGTAGTAGAAACCAGCTGCCTTGATTCCATAATATCCGAGTCTGATACCGAAGCAAGGAGAAATCCACTTTCCGATGTAAGCCTGAGCTGCTGGAGCAAATCTGTCTTTGAAATCGAGATGAAGATCCTGCTCTCCCTGATAGTAGTTAACACCGCCGGCGACTCCGATGAATACATTGTCAAACAGACGATTGGTCTCGTAAGGACCTCTAAGTGTCTGAGCCTCTGCGCCTTTAATTACCTGAGCATTTGCACTGGCAAAAGCAAGAACGCATACAGCTGCAGTCACAAACAGTTTTTTGATGTTCATATAAGATAATTTTTAGGTTTATATTTCATTGTCAGCAACTGCAAATATAAACATTTTTTCCACAATCCAACTATCTATAAATAAAAAATTTATTTGCTCTGGGTACAAAAAAAAGAGAGGATGACTTTTGGTCATCCTCCCGTTCTTTTGACTCAAGGTCTGATTACTTGATAACAACTACGCGGTTGAGGGTCTTGTCAGTCTTGCTGAACTCATCAGTTCCACCAAGGTTCTTGTCAGAAATCTTGAAGTTTCCGCCACAACTCTTGATAACATTGAGAACTGCATCCAGACGAGCCTGTCCGAGCTTGTCGTTGATCTTAGGAGTACCAGTTGCGCTGTCAGCAGCACCAACGATCTCGAAAGTACGATCCTTGTTAGTAGCCATAGCGGTCTCAACAAAGTACTTAATGCTGTTCTTCTGAGCGTCGGTAAGAGTGCTCTTTCCGAGTGGGAAGTAAACTGCAAATGGAGAAGGAACTACCTTGGTCTCACCAGGTACATAAACGGTCTTGCCGCCCTTGTCCTTTGCTCTCTCAGCATCGAGGTCGCTCTGGAGCTTCTTGTTGAGTGCGTTAGCATCCTCGAGAAGCTTGTTCAGATCCTTGATCTTGTTGTTGTAAGGGGTTACGTCTACAGGAGCGTGAGCTCTTGAGAACTCTCTGTTCTTGAACTGATATGCAAGACCGAGAGCTGCAGAAGCGATGAACTCGCGACGATGATGACGAGCATCAGCGTCATATCTCTGGTTAACAACGGTCTGGTTAACATCGAGAGTGATGTCCAGAGCCTTTGCAACACGGAACATGTTGTAGATACCAGCGGTTACACCGAGCTCAGTATCACGATGATACTTGCCACCAACCTTCTTGGTAGTCCTGTTCCACATGAAACCAGCACCCAGATAAGGAGCAATATCCCAGAATCTATCAGCTCTGTAACCGCCGATAGCGTTGGAAATGTTCCACATCAAGTCACCACGAACATAGTTCTGGTTAGCCTCAGTCTTGTAACCTGTACCCCACTTAGCATCAACTGCCTTTGCAGTAGCCTTTGCATAAGGGTTGGAAATAATGTCGTAGCTAACGCCAACGGTCTTAATTCCATAGTAACCCAGTCTGATACCTACAGAAGGAGTGATCCACTTTCCGATGTAACCCTGAACTGCCGGAGCAAGTCTCTTGGTGAATTTTACATCGTGGTCATCCTCACCCTGATAGAAGTTAACGCCACCGGCTGCGCCGATGAATACGTTGTCGAAGAGACGGTTAGTCTCATAAGGGCCTCTGAGGGTCTGAGCCTCTGCACCCTTTACAACCTGCGCATTTACGCTAGCTGCAGCTACAACGCAAATGGCAACTGTCAAAAAGAATTTTTTCATGGTCATTTAAATGATTTATGTTATAGTTTTATAGTCAATACTCGGCAGCAAAGATAGGATTTTTTTCTTGAATCCCAAAAAATCACATCAATATTTTCTCCCGGCACTACTCTTTTATTCTGGATCTACCTTGACTGTCAGCCTGTTATTGTTGTTTACAATGGTTTTGGCCATCTTCTGGACATTCTCTTTTGTAACAAATTTGTCAATAATCTCGTCTGTAAGGTCCATATCGTATCCATAGAGGTAGTACTGCTGGAGCAGATTCTCCCAGTATGACGGATTCTTCTTGGATTCAGGGATATTCTTTTTCATCATCTCGATGGTCTTGCCCATTTCCTCGTCTGTAGGACCCTCTGCGGCCAGAGCCTCGATTCCTGAATAAACCTTGTCCAGAAGTCCCTGAGCCTTGTCCTTACCGGTTTCAAAGGAAACGCCGAAATAATACCTCTCGTTAGGAAGCGGAGAAACGTGTCCGCTCACTCTCGGGCTGTAGGTTCCGCCATCTTCCTCCCTTAGGGATGCAATGTAACGCATGTTCATGATATAGGTCATGGCGCGGTTGATTGCGCTGTTCTCAAGATTCTTCTCCATAGGACCCTGATAAAGAACGCTGGCATAAGTGTTCGGGTTTTCCATCTTGATTTCCTTGCTTACAAGATTTTCTCCGTCTGCAGGATAGAGCTTGTGGTCAACCATAGCCCTAGGCTTCTTGGACTTGACAGGCAGGGAAGCAATGTACTTTTCAACCAGAGGCTTTACGGTTTCAGGATCAAAGTCGCCGACGATGAACATCTTTGCGCCGACTGCATCACCGAAGAGCATAGCGTTACCCTTGTTAATAGCTTCTGCAGATACTTTCTCAAGAAGCTCGGTTCCGAACATTGTGGTTCTCGGGCTGTTGTTAGTCTCGGCTGCAGCCAGGAGCATCTGGTACTGGTATTCAGGATTGCTGCCCAGGTTGGCTGCGATGGTCTTCATCTGGCCCATTGTAGTCTCGAATTCCTTGGCGTCGCATCTTGGCTGGGTGAAGAACAGATACATAAGCTGGAGAGTGGTCTCGACATCCTTTGCGGAAGAAGATCCGTGTATTCCGCTGTGGGTATCGTTGACATAAGGACTCACGGAAACATTCTTTCCGGCAAGCATCTTGCGAACCGTATTTGCAGGGAACTGGCCCACTCCGGCATTGGAAATGTAGAAATAACTCACATTGTCATCGAAGCTTGGAAGAAGCTCCTCAGGAAGTATACTCTGTCCGCCATCCTGGATAAGGGAGAAGGATACCCTGTCCTTACGCACGTCTGTAGGATATACATATACCATTACTCCGTTGCTCAAGGTCCATACCTTGCTTCCCAGATAACCATCTTCCTCTTTCTTGATCTTACCTGCCTTTATCGCAGAGGCATCCAGGAAGTCCTTTTCGATTTCTTCAACCTCAGGAGCTGCAACTTCAGCATTGTAGGCATTGGTGAAATACTCTACCAGTTTCTCCTCTGAAGGGAAAGCAGCGGCATCCTTGCTGGCTCCGGTAAGGAACAGAACGCAGTTTTTCAGAGATATAAAGGATCCACCCTGACTGAACATCTGGTTTATCATGTCTACGTTGAGCATTCCGATCATCTGCTTTGCCATTGCATTCAGGGTAGCAGGCTCGCAGTAAGGCTCATTGCTGAGGAAATACTGGACTATCTGCATTGCAAGCTGGTTGTTCGTGCGGGTTGCGGCCCTGTCTTCAGCTGCCTGATAGCCTCTCAGGAGGGAAGCCTTGGCCCTGTCAAACTCATCGGCGGTGAAGCCGTACTTTTCTGCCTGGCGTGCAATTCCCACGATAGTGTTTACAGCATCCTCTATCCTGTTATCCTTTACGGCTACTCCAAGAAGGCCAACATCCATCGTATGGCAAACATTCTGGTCTGAATAGCTTGCCTGGATAAAAGGAGCATCCGGCTTCTTGGATGCGTCAGAGAGTCTCTCGTTAAGCATTGAGGCTACCAGATCCTTGACAGCTTCAATTAAGAAATACTGAGGAGATGTCTTCATCGCCTGAGGGATGGCCTTCTCCTTAGATGCTATCAGAAGCTGGGTGTTGTTGATTTCAGGATCGGTGAACACCAGGGAGAGCGGTTCCTCATTGTCCGGAACATTGATAACTTCCTTTACAGGCTCAGCCTCTTTCTTTGGAATCACGCTGAATAATTCCTTGATCTTTCCTTCGATATAGTCAAGATCCACATCGCCGACTACGATAATAGCCTGATTCCCCGGATAATACCAGGTCTTGTAGAAATCTACAAGTTCCTGAGGGTTGAAGGTGGAAAGGCACTGCTCGTCGCCGATGACATTGCAGTCTGCATACTTGGTTCCCTTGAACAGAACCTTGAAGAGAGCCTCCTGCTGCCTTCTCTGGGCAGTGTTTCCGCTTCTCCACTCCTCGATGATAACGCCTCTCTCCTTCTCAACCTCGCCAAAGTCGTTGGTCACGAAGGCGGCGTCGTTCTGAAGGATAACCAGAGCGGTATCCATAAGGAACTGCTTATCCGTAGGAATGGTGCTCAGGGTATATATTGTTTGCTCCACGCCTGTCATCGCATTGATGTTGGCTCCGAAGATAAGTCCGTTCTTTTCAAGATAGCTCATCATCGTGTTACCAGGGAAATCCTTGTTTCCGTTGAAGCACATATGCTCCAGGAAGTGAGCCAGACCTCTCTGTGCAGGAGTCTCGTTGATGGCTCCCACATTGGTGGCAATGTAGAATTCAGCCCTCTTTTCTGGGTTGGCGTTATGCCTGATGAAATAGGTCAGGCCATTGTCAAGCTTGCCTACCCTGACCGCCGGGTCAAGTGGCATCTCCTGCATCTGGGCAAATGAAAAGACGCCCATAAGCATAAGGGAAAAAAGAATGATCAGTTTTTTCATAATATATACCTATTATTATATTTGTTTCGTCCATTAGACGCCATTGGGGGGTACAAAACTACACTATTTTTTTCTTTTTATTTGGAATACTCCGATTTTTTCTATCTTTGCAGCCCATTTACAAACAAAATTTTTAGAGATGTTAAAGAATTACGAGACCGTTTTCATTGCAACTCCCGTTTTGTCTGAAGCTCAGATGAAGGAAACGGCAGCCAAATACATCTCCCTTATAAAGGAGAACGGCGGCACAGTTGTCAGTGAAGAGGATTGGGGGCTGAAGAAACTGGCCTACCCTATCCAGAAGAAGACCTCCGGTTTCTACCATCTGGTAGAATTCCAGGCAGAACCGTCTTTCATAGACGTACTTGAAACACAGTATCGCCGCGATGAGAGGATCATCCGTTTCCTCACCTTCGCAATGGACAAGGACGCTGTGGCTTACGCAGAAAAGAGAAGAGCAAACTGGGCAGCCAAGAAGAACGCTGCTTCAGCTGAAAAGAAAGAGAACAACCAGTAACAGGAGGAAGAATTATGGCACAGAGAAATGACGAAAATGCAGATATCCGCTATCTGAATCCCGTTACCGTAGAGGTAAAGAAGAAGAAGTACTGCCGTTTCAAGAAGGCAGGCATCAAGTATGTAGATTACAAGGATGCAGAGTTTTTGAAGAAGTTCCTCAACGAGCAGGGAAAGATCCTTCCTAGGCGTCTGACCGGTACTTCCCTCAAATTCCAGAAAAAGGTGGCTCAGGCTATCAAGCGTGCACGCCACATCGCTTTGCTCCCTTATGTTACTGACCTTTTGAAATAAGGAGGAGAGATTATGGAAGTTATTCTTAAGGAAGATGTCCGCAAACTTGGACACAAGAACGATATCGTTACCGTAAAAGACGGTTACGCTAACAATTTCCTTTTCCCTCAGGGACTTGCAATCCTCGCTACCGCTTCCGCAAAGAAGCAGCTGGCAGAGACCATCAAGCAGAGGGCTCACAAGGAGGAGAAGCTTGTCGCCGATGCAAAGGCAGTGGCAGAGAAGGTTAACGGACTTACCGTTACCATTCCGACCAAGGTTAGCCAGAGCGGCAAGATCTATGGTTCTGTAAACAACATCCAGGTAGCTGAGGCTCTTGCAGCTCTCGGATACGAGATCGACAGAAGAAAGATCGAGCTCAAGGATGCAGACAAGATTTCCGAAATCGGAACTTACGATGCCATCGTAGACATCTACAGAGGTGTTGAGGCTACCGTTAAGGTAAATGTAGTTGACGAGGAAGGAAAAGTTACAGAAAAGAAAGAGGCTGCTGAATAAGCTCCCCTTTCAAAGGAAAGAAAACCCGGAAGCAATGCTTTCGGGTTTTTGTTTTAGATAGGGTTTATATCCAGGTCAGATGCCTTTCCCTTATAAACCGGAGGCCTTTTCTCAAGGAAGGAATTGATTCCCTCCAGATAATCTTCTCCCTTGTAAACCCTAGTGCGGTAAGCGTTCACTTTCTCGAAGCTCTCCGATGCGATTACCGTGGCAGCCTTGCTGAGAATGCGGAACTGGCGCTTGATTGCACTGATACTAAGCACACTGTTTTTCCTAAGCGGATTGAGGAAATTCTCCTCCAGAACCTTGTCAAGATCCTTCGGTGGGGCGATCCTGTTGATCAGGCCGACGTTCAAGGCATCCTGTGCAGTAATCGGAGTAGCGAGGAAAAACATCTCCCTAGCCTTGTTCATTCCCAGCTGATTGATGAAGTGCATGATTCCGGAAGCATTGTAAGGAATGCCTATCTTGGCCGGAGTGATGGCGAAAGTAGCAGTATCCGCACTGACTATCATATCACAGGAGAGGCAAAGGTCACAGGCTCCTCCCCAGACAGTACCGCTCACGCAGGCAATCACGGGAATCGGAGTCTCCTGGACTTTTCTCAGAAGCTGCTCCATAGGCACGTCATATGCCAAAGGATCCTCCCCGTTTTGAGGCAACTCGCGGATATCGTGCCCGGCACTCCACACACCGTGGCTGCACTTGGCCTTTATAACAACACCGACGCACTCTTTGTCATAGCCTTTCTGGATAGCGTGACTAAGTTCCTGGCACATTTCCTTGCTCAAGCAATTAAAATGCTCCTGATTTCGCATCTCGACATAGCAGATGCGGTCTTTGATCGTAGTTCTTACCAGCATAATTCAGTTGTTTTCCCAAAGGTAATGAAAAAAGAGACGGCCAATCACTTTGACCGTCCCTTTTTCTCGAAAGGTCTCCAGAATTACTTCTTTACAGGAGCTTTCTTTGCAGGAGCCTTCTTTACAGCTGGCTTCTTTACAACAGGCTTCTTTGCAGCAACTTTCTTTGCTACTTCAGCCTTCTTAGCAGTAACGGCCTTCTTAACGGCAGCCTTCTTTGCAACAACAGCCTTCTTAACGGCAGCTTTCTTTGCAACAACGGCCTTCTTAACGGCAGCCTTCTTTGCAGCAACCACCTTCTTTACTTCAGCCTTCTTTGCATCAACAGCCTTCTTTACTTCAGCTTTCTTTGCTACAACGGCCTTCTTAACAGCAGCCTTCTTTGCAACAACGGCCTTCTTTACTTCAGCCTTCTTTGCTACAACAGCTTTCTTTACTTCTGCAACCTTCTTTGCAACAGGTTTCTTTGCAGGAGCAGCTTTCTTTGCAGGAGCCTTCTTTGCAGCTGGCTTTGCAGCTGGCTTTGCGGCAGCCTTCTTTACAGGAGCTTTTTTAGTTACCATAATGTTTTGTATTAAAAGAGTTAGTGATGTTATTTGCGCTTTGAAACAGGTGCTTCCTTGAGAAGCTCTACGAGATACTTCCAGCATTTTCCAACACTCTCGATGTTTACTCTTTCATCAGGTGAGTGAGGTGAGAAGATTGTAGGTCCGAAGGATATCATGTCCCACTCAGGATATGTAGCTCCAAGAATTCCGCACTCCAGTCCGGCGTGGATTCCCGTAACCTCAGGCTCCTTTCCGTAGAGTTTCTTGTAAACATCCTTGGAAACCTTGAGGATAGGAGAATTCATATCCAACTGCCATCCTGAATAACCTCCACGGAAAGAGCACTTTCCACCAGCCAGCTCAACGATGGCACGCATGCTCTCGGCAAGCTCGTATTTCTCCGAATCGATGGAACTTCTCATCAGGGAGTGGATCTTGATGGTCTTTGCATCCTGCTGGATGATAGCCATATTATTTGAAGTCTCCACGAAACCAGGAACGGTGTCGCTCATTCTCCATACTCCGTTAGGAATGGAAGCGATAGCCTTAACGATTGCAAGAGCAGTAGCTTTCTCGATAGCAGGAGCCTTCTCCTTTACCGGAGAAACGGTGATCTTGAGATCCTTGTCTGTGTACTGATATTCGAATGTGGTTTCCTTGCGGATCTTGCTAACATGGAGAGAAAGTTTTCTCTCGTTCTTCTTAGGAACGGCGATTATTGCGTGAGCATCTCTAGGAATAGAGTTGCGGATGCTGCCACCGCTGATGCAAACCAGACGGGCGTTCAAGTCTCTCATCACAGGAAGGATAACCCTTGCAAGTATCTTATTGGCGTTTGCACGGTAGAGAACGATATCCATTCCGGAGTGTCCTCCGATAAGTCCGCTTACAGCAATTTTCTTGAATACATAACCTGCAGGAACTTTCTCTGTCGTGTAGTTGAAAGTAGCCTCACCGTCAAGTCCGCCTGCGCAACCAACATAAAGGATGCCTTCGGTCTCGGAATCGAGGTTCACCAATATTTCACCCTTGAGGATGCCTGGTTTCAAAGCTCTTGCTCCTGTCATTCCGGTTTCCTCGTCAACGGTGAAAAGACATTCGATCGGGCCGTGCTGCATTGTCTTTGACTGCAGAACTGCAAGTGCCATGGAAACGCCCATTCCGTTATCGGCTCCAAGAGTGGTTCCGGTTGCGTAAACGAGATCGCCGACTATCCTAGGCTTGATTGGATCTGTCTCGAAATTGTGCTTTACGTCAGGATTCTTCTGAGGCACCATATCGAGATGAGCTTCGAGAATAAGACCGGCTTTCTTTTCCATTCCCTTGGTTGCAGGCTTGCGGATTACCACGTTTCCCACTTCGTCCTTGATAGTCTCCAATCCGAGCTTCTTACCGAAGTTGTAAACGAACTCCACTGCCTTATGTTCTTTTTTGGATGGACGCGGAACTTTTGCAAGTTCGTTGAAAATCGTCCAAACTTCCTTTGGTTGTAACTGATCGATAGTTTTCATTAGTATCTGTGTTTAATCGTACTATTTTCCCAAAGCCAGATCCAATGGAAAGTATGCCAGCTTTCCGAACTGGTAAACAGGAATTCTCGTCTGCCCAATCACGGTCTGTCCGTCAAGCAGGCGGGCGGTAACAACAAGCGGCATCCTGTAAGCCACTTTACCCTTCGATGCTGCAATCTCTTCTGCGGAAATTTCCGGGGCAATCTTTCCGTCCGTCACTGTAAGCTCCAGGTAAACAGGACGTCCGCTCATATTGTCCGGAGGAAGAAGACCCTGAGTGTCTGAAATTCTGAACACCACGTAACTCTGCTTTGCATTCTTTGCCTTTGGCACGATTTCAAAGCTTGCTGTCTGAGTGGCAACAGTGGTTTTTCCGGTAAAGAGAGATGTATATTCTTTCTCAAGCAAATCCATCTTGTCAACAGCGTTTCCCAAAGCGGCGCCGCTGTAATTCGCATCCGTGTCTCCGGTAAGGATGTCTATTTTCTTTTCGCGGAGACGGAAGATAAGCTGAGCTGTTTCCTCAGCTTTTTTCTCCAGGCTCTTTGCTACGGTCTGAGTCTGCGGAACTGCTATCTTCTCAACCTCCCCATTCTCGTTTGTAACGCTCTTGTATAACTGAGTGGTTTGCGTGGAGAGGTTTGCAACACCCTCGTTGAAAGTCGGTTGCATCGGTGATGGAAATCTTGCCGGGGCGGTTTCAGCAGAAAAATAACCAGCTGCTACAATCAAACCCTGAGAACAGAAGTTCAGGAAATTTGCACTTGCGTTCTTTGAAGATCCGATATTCAGCGCAACACTTAATGACTGATCTGCTTCAACCAGAGGAGTAAGTTCCACCTGCTCTATTGCGCAACTGTTTCTTGAAGTGCGGTCTGCGCTGATTCCCAGATACTTGTCAGAAAACGAAGCATATGGTCCCGCGGTGAATTTAGATAAGGACACCGTAACTGTTACCCTTACCGAAGTTTGCGGAAGAGAATAGATCACGGCACCAGCCGGAGCAGCGTCGGCACTTTTAAAAATCTGTGAATAAGAGGGAGTTGCAGAAACGAGCAGCAAAGCTGCAATAAGTATTGATGTTCTCTTTGCGATTTGCATTTTCTTAATTGCTGGAAAGAATTGCTTTTGCAATTATAATAATAATTTGTCAAAGTTATTATAAGTCAGACGGTATATTTCTCTTCCATCTTCTGTGACTCCATAGCCAATTGACCTTATTCTTGCGTATATCTTCTTCCAGAAGACGGGCGAATTCTTTTGTGACATAGTACTCTTCCAAACTATGGGGATCTTCTGTAATCTTCTCGAACTCAATATGATATTTTCCTCGCGACAAAAGATTCATCCTTAGGTATACAACGGGCATCCGAAGTTTTGAAGCAAGAAATTCCGGACCGGGAAGCATGTAAGTTTTCTGATTCAGAAAATCAACGACAGGATCGTGCTCCCCGATTGAATTCTGGTCGGATATCAGAATATATGTTGCTTTTCTTTCTTTATTTTTCAGCGCATGACGAAGAACCTGCTTGCTTTCCAGAACCTTTCCCAGAACCTTGAACTTTGTATATTCGCGCATTCGCACTTTCTTGAATATCAGGTCTGAAAACTTATTCCTGGCAGCCTTGTAAACCATATACACGGGATGTGATGAAAAACTTTCTTCCGTACGTTCTTCAAAAGGAAGTCCGCATGCACTGACCAATTCCCAGTTTCCGCAATGGCCCATCACCATAAGAACATGGCCGTGCTTTCTCAGAAGTTCATCGACAACTTCAGTTCTGGAGACGGAAATATGTTTTCTCAAAGCAGACTCAGAATGTGCAAGATTCCAGATATTCTCCACGAAGATATCGCACATGTGACGGTAATAATCTGATGTCAGAGATTTGATTTCTCCATATCTCATTTCAGGAAAGCTCCTTGCAATGTTGGTTGTGATAACAGAGTATCGGTACCTGACGATCCTCCTTAAAATGAAAGCGAAAATGTCGGAGAAAAAATAATGCACACAAAGAGGCATGAGGCCCGCGACATAGAGAAGACAGTAAACGGCTCCGGCAAAAAACTTTTTCATGACTCTTTTTCTGATTTGCGGGTATAAAGATAATAAAGTTGTAACAATAATTCATTATATTTGAGTTTTGAAAGACAGGCGTTCTCATCGGACTTCAGGGCGCCTGACTGAAACGGAAAAGAAAGTCCGGCAATAAAAAAAGATTTCAAAACATGTTAGAACTTTGGAAAAACAATGCTCCGCTATGTATCCTGATAGTGATACTGATAGTGGTTGTTCCACTGCTTATCTTCTATCTGGTTAAAGCCAAGAGGGAGCATCCGAAGGGATTGATTGCAGCCGCATTGAGCAACATGGGAGAGAGGTTCGGCTACTACATCATGAACGCCGTGCTGGCTCTTTTCCTTGCTTCCAAATTCGGCATCAGCGACGATGCCGCCGGATGGATTTATGCGGTATTTTATTTCTCGATTTACGTTCTTGCCCTCCCTGGAGGTCTGATCGCAGACCGTCTTCAGAATTACAAGGGAACCATCATTTCAGGACTGTTGGTTATGGCAATCGGATATGCCCTGCTGGCCGTTCCGGTATTCGGAGAATCCTTTGCCGCAACAACCGGACACATCTCCGGCATCCTGGTATTCACCTGCTTTGCTCTGCTTCTGATTGCAATCGGAAATGGTCTTTTCAAAGGCAACCTTCAGGCAATCGTCGGCCAGATGTATGACAACTTCGAGGCCGAAGGAGCAAAGATCAGCAAGGAAGAACTCGAAAGGAGAAAGAGCAAGAGAGACCCTGGTTTCCAGATTTTCTACGTGTTCATCAACATAGGCGGAGTGATCGCTCCGTTCGTTGCTCCTCTGCTCAGAAGCTGGTGGCTCAAGGCTCACGACCTTGTCTACAATTCCAGCCTTCCTAAGCTCTGCCATCAGCTGCTTAACGAAGGGACAGAGATGACCGCCGAGCAGACCAACAACCTGGCACAGCTGGCCGAGCAGGTTCAGACTGGAGCACAGGCTCTTCCTGCAGGAGCAGAGTTCGCCGAGAATTATCTGAACGTGTTCAATACCGGTGTACACTATTCATACATCGCATCTGTTGCCGCAATGGTAATCTCCCTGCTTATCTTCCTTGCAACAAAGAAGAAATTCCCTAACCCTGCAAAGAAGGAAAAGAAAGCTGTTGCAAGCTACACCGAGGAAGAAAGGATTGCAAACGCAAAGGAAATCAAGCAGAGACTCTATGCTCTGTTCGCAGTTCTGGGTGTTGCCGTATTCTTCTGGTTCTCATTCCACCAGAATGGCCAGAGCCTTTCATTCTTCGCCCGTGACTTTGTCAACACCGAGAATGTTCCGCCTGAGGTTTGGCAGTGCATCAACCCGTTCTTCGTGATCATCCTAACCCCTATCATCATGGGCCTGTTCGCCGTTCTGGCCAACAGGGGAAAGAAAGTTTCCACCCCTAGGAAGATCGCCCTGGGTATGTTCATCACGGCTCTTGCCTACATTTTCCTGATTATCATCGCCTGCATCCACAAGTATCCTTCACTGGATTCATTCGACACTCTCAGCGAGGCCGTCAAGGCAACCATGAGAACAAGTCCTGCGGTTCTTATCCTTACCTACTTCTTCCTGACTGTGGCCGAGCTGTTCATCTCGCCTCTGGGACTTAGCTTCGTAAGTAAGGTTGCTCCTAAGCACCTGCAGGGAATCTGCCAGGGACTGTGGCTGACAGCAACAGCAGTTGGAAACCTGTTCATCGCCCTCGGAGTCACAATGCTCCGCAAGTTCCCTCAGCAGTGGGAGACCTGGGCTGTATTCGCGGCATTCTGCCTGATCTCAATGGGTGTTATGCTCGGTATGGTCAAGTGGCTCGAGAAGGTTACTTCAGACTAGAGATTCGTCGCAACGCATAGATGAAAGTTGCAGTCGTAATATTGAATTGGAACGGCAAGGGCTTCCTCGAGAAGTTCTTGCCTTCCCTTTTCAATAGCCTTCCATCCTATGCGGAGCTTATAGTCGCCGACAACGCCTCCACAGACGGCTCTAAAGAAGCCGTGCACAACGAGAAGATCCAGTGGATCCAGCTGGACAAGAACTACGGGTTCACCGGCGGCTACAACCGTGCATTTGAAAAACTGGACGGTTACAAGTATTATGTATTGATAAACTCCGACATTGAAATAACCGAAGGATGGTTGGAAACCCTGACAGACTTCATGGAGAAACATCCTGAAGCGTCAGCCTGCCAGCCGAAAATCCTTTCCTACGCGAACAAGGATCATTTCGAGTATGCAGGAGCCGCAGGAGGCTTTATAGACCGCTGGGGCTTTCCTCTTTGCCGCGGCAGAATCCTGTCCTGCATAGAAGAAGACAAGGGCCAGTATGACAGCCCTATACAATGCTTCTGGGCATCAGGAGCCTGCATGGTTGTGCGCAGCGATGTATGGCATCGTCTGGGCGGACTGGACGAGGAGTTCTTCGCCCACATGGAAGAGATTGATTTCTGCTGGAGGGCATCCCTGGCCGGCGGGCAGATCTGGTGCGTGCCCCAGAGCAAAGTCTATCACGTGGGAGGCGGAACCCTTCCCAACAATTCGCCGAGGAAACTCTACCTCAACTACCGCAACAACCTTCTGATGCTCTGGAAAAATCTTCCTGCAAAGCACAAAAACGGCAAGATTTTCCTCAGAAAGTGCATCGACGGCCTCTCTGCCGTCTGCTATATTTTCCAGGGCAGATTCAGTTATTTCAAAAGCGTCATCAAAGCCCATCGCGATTACAGGAAACTCAAGGCAAAAGTGACAGCGTCATCTGCCAATCTCCTGCCTTACGGCGTTCTTCCTTATTCCATAATTAAGAAGTTCTTCACCGGCCACAAAAAGTTCTCACAACTTCAAAAATAAAGAGCAAAGTTCTTTTACCACCTTTCGCCATAAAGGTGGTTTTTTATAAATATAACCTTGTCGGAAAATTTGTCAAGATTATTCTTGGACAATAGGTATATAGTTCCCAAAATAAAAAGGTATTCCAGTGTGGGCTGAGATACTTTTTATTGCGCATTATTGAAGTAGACTTAATTTCATGACTAGTATAGTTATCACTGAAGAAGCTTACCCATCTTTTGCAGGAATTCCGCAGGAGTAACTACAATGGGTGATTTTGGGAAATGCTTTGTGTTTCCCGTTATCAGGAAGGTATCTTCTTTTGACATAGCCACTTCATAAAAAACAATGTCATCCGGATCGGGAAACTCTTCTGCTGAAGGGAGCCTTTCAGATGAGATGCCATTGCTCTTGATATAACTGATAATACTTTCTGTCAAGTTATCGGGAAGATTGAATTTTTCCCGATTAAGGACTTCTTTATACTCAGCGATGATTTCATCGTTATAGAGTGGAGTAACATTACCATTGAATAAAGATTCCACAGCCAGAACCACTGCGGTGTCTGACTGTTTTGAAATCAATGCAGAAACTAAAACATTTGTGTCATACACAGCAAATACTTTCATCGTTCTTTTCTTGCCGCACGGATTTCCTCGTTAATCTCATCTTGAGATAATTGAGGGAAAGCACCTGCTTCAGCCATCGCACGGATAGTCCTGAATGCCTTAATCCCTTCGTTTTCTTCCGCCTTTGCTGCAATGTCGCCCTTGATTTCAAACGGGATCTTTCCGCGCTGGACAACTGCCTTGGCAAAAATATTCATTGCGGTATTGGCACTCATGCCAAACTGAGAGCAAAGAGAGTCAAAAGAACTCTTGAGATTGGAATCCATCCGGACTGTCATAGAAACTTGAGCCATAATTTAAATTTTTAGCAGTGCAAATATATTTAAATTTACATCACTATGCAATAAATATACTGCGTTTTGCTTTAATTATACAAGTAGCGATAGCCAGTTGATGCTTTCTTTTTCCGCATCCATTTTTTGTTTGCGAAAATAAGGCCCGCAGAGGAATAACGGATGCCAAACGGTAAAATTGACTATGTCCGCCCCTAAAAAAGCATGATTCAATAAAAAAGGTATTCCAGCGTGGGCTGAAATACCTTTTATTCTCAGACTCAAACCACGGATGTGGAGAATAGGAAAATTTAGTCTTCGTCGACAGTCCAGGAGAAGACTCTCAGGCCGAGTTTCGGCTTGAGGGCGTCTATCTCTTTGAGCCTTTCTTTCAGTCTCTTGGCGGCCTCGTCATCGACAAAGGTCACCATAGCCGAGTTCATGGTCGGCCAGGCGTGGGAACCGAGGTGAGGCTCTCCCTCTTTTGTGCCTCTTCCCTGAACCTGCTCCCACATCGTGAAGCCTCTCACGAAACATTTTTCCAGGGCTTCCATCACGGCCTCGCCGTGTGCTTCGTTATATGTAATGAAAACTGCTTTCATAATCTCTCTGTTATTTTGCTTTTGCAAGTTTGCGGGATTTTCTTCTTCTGCGTCCAAGGCCGAAGGCGGCGAAGATGGTGTAAAGTACCGGAACGAATACCAGGGTCACCAGAGTGGAAACGCTAAGACCCCAGGCTACTGTCATACCCATACCTCTCCACACTTCTGATCCTTCGCCTCTTCCCAATGCAAGAGGAAGCATACCCAGAACTGTCGTAAGAGTGGTCATAAGCACAGGACGAAGACGGGATTTACCGGAATCGACGACTGCGCGGATGATACCCATTCCCCTTTCGCGGTTGAGGTTGGCGTAGTCCACAAGCACGATACCGTTGTTAACCACGATACCGATTGTCATAACGGCTCCGACCATACCCATAATACTCAGAGGGGTTCCTGTAATCACCAGTCCTATAAGGATTCCCACGAACGCGAACGGAACGGCGAACATAATCACGAACGGATAGGTAAGGCTCTCGAACTGGGCTGCCATAACGATGAACACCAGTATCACGATAAGAACCATCAGAAGTCCCAGGCTCTGGAATGTCTGAACCTGGTCGTCGTAGGTTCCGCCGATTTTCCAGCTTACTCCGGCAGGAAGTCCGGCCTCCTCTATCTTGGCGCTGATGGCCTCGTTCATGTCTGAAGTCGCCATGCCGTCAGGAAGCGGAGCGGTTACGGAAACATATCTCTCACGGTCCTTTCTCTGGATGGTAGGAGGAGTCATTGCCTCGACGATTGTTCCGAGTTCGCGCAGACGTATGGCCTGCCCCTGATTGTTGTAAACGGTGATGTTCTCAACATCCTGGAGACTCTGCCTGTATTCAGGAGCGTATCTTACCCTGATGTCATACTCGTCTCCGCTCTCGCGGTATTCGGATGCGATGGCACCGTTGATACGGTTACGCAAGAATGTGGAAACCGTGGCTGTGTTCAGTCCGTAGAGAGCAAGTTTCTCTCTGTCCAGATCCACCTGGTATTCAGGGATGTAGTCATCGCGGCTGATAACGGTCTGCTTCACTCCCAGATCCTTGAACATCTGTGAAACCTGAGCGGCGGCCTCGTCCGTAGCGGTGAACTCATAGCCGTAGAGGTCTATCTGGCAGACGGTCTGTCCGCCCATTCCGCCCTGCTGTCCGCCGGCAACAACGTTGAATCTCTTGATCTGGTTGTATTCGGCCAGCTCAGCCATCATTATGTTGGAAATCTCCTGGATGCTTCTCTTTCTCTTCTCCATACTTCCGACACTGATGTTCATGCTTATGATGTGGCTTCCGTTGGAACGCATGGAAGCGAACATGTTGTCTGAATCGGCAGTACCTTCAGAAAGTCCGAGACGCTCGATTTCAGGGAATTCTTCCCTCCATCTGCGGTCAAGTTCAAGGGCCAGGTCACGGGTGATTTCCTGACGGGTACCAACCGGGAGCTGAACCGTAACGGAAATACGGCCGTTGTCAGACTGAGGTATGAACTCGCTCTTGAGGTTAGGAGCGCAAATGGCTAAAACTCCAATCAATACAAGAGCCGCAATCAGCACCACGATCCTCTTGTGCCTCATGGCCCAGTCCAGAAGCCTTGCGTAACCGGCGCTGAGCTTGTCGAGGAACTTGTTGATAGGAGTGAAAAGTATCTTGAACCACTTGCTGTCCTTGTCTTTGTTCTGGGCCCTCATCATGGTGGAGCACATCATAGGAGTAAGCGCAAGGGCGCAGAGGGTGGAAACGGTAATCACGATGGAAACCATCCATCCCAGCTGGCGGAACATGATACCTGCAAGACCGGAAACAAGAGTCATCGGGAGGAACACTGCAAGTGTCGTCAGCGATGAAGCCACAACGGCCATCGCAACCTCGTTGGTGGCATAGACGGCGGCCTGCTTAGGATTTGAGCCTCTGTCGATGTGGGTGGTGATATTCTCGAGCACAACGATTGCCGCATCCACCACCATACCGATCGCGATTGACAGGGAGCTCATTGATATCATGTTCAGGGTATTGCCCGTAGCATACAGGTATATCAGAGAGGCGAGCAGGGATATAGGAATCGTGATGAGGATGATGATAGTGGCCCTCCACCGTCCGAGGAAGATGAACACTACGACCATCACGATGAGCAAGGTGATGAAGATTGTCTTCTCGAGGGAACCCATCGTGCGGATAATGTTGTCGGTGGTGTCGATGATCACGTTCACCTTCACGTCTGAAGGAAGCTTCTTCTGCAGTTTAGGAAGCTCTTCCTTAACCTTGCGCACGATCTGCACGGAGTTTTCTCCGGTCTGCTTCTGGATGATGACCATACCTCCGAGCTTTCCGTTGATGAAACTCTCCTGGGACCTTTCCTGAAGGCCGTCCACAACCCTTGCCACGTCTTTGAGATAAACGTTGCCGCCGTTGTACGAGCCAACTACAAGGTCTTCAATCTCGCTGGAAGAATTGAACTCCTTCTGGACTCTCATTGCATAGGCGTTGGATCCCAGCTCGATGGTTCCAGCAGGAATGTTGCGGTTCTCGGATCCGATCAGAGAGGCAATCGCCTCGATAGTAAGGTTGTATGCGTCCAGCTTGTAAGGGTCGCACAGAACCATTATCTCTCTCTTCGGAATACCGGAAACGGAAACGGAACCCACGCCGTTGACCCTGGCAAGTTCATTGACGATTGTCTCGTCCATAATCTTGTAAAGGCCCGGCATACTCTCCTTTGCCGTAACTGAAAGTATCAGGATCGGGATGTCATCCGAACCGAACTTGAATATCACAGGGTTGCCCGCCCCGTCCGGAAGATAGGACTTGACCATCTCCAGTTTGTCGCGGACATCGTTGGTTGCTGTCTCGATATCTCTTCCGTACTGGAACTCAAGCGTCACCACAGATACATTCTCCCTTGACTGGGAAGAAATGTGCTTAAGGTATGACACGCTGTTAAGAGTGTTCTCCAGAGGCTTTGAGATATTGTTCTCGATATCCGATGCACTGGCTCCCGCGTATGAGGTCATTACCATAATGGAGTTGCTCTCGATGTGCGGGAACAGGTCTATTGGCAGCGTGATGAACGAGAAAAGACCGAATATGGCTATCGCCACGAAGATAAGTGCCGTGGTGATAGGTTTCTTTACTGCTGATGAAAACAGACTCATTGCTTACTTGGTTTTTTCTGAGAGATTATCAGGAACAAATGATGCCGGTTCACCGACAGTTGCATTGACCTGCTGTCCGTTGACTACTCTGTTCTGGCCTTCCACGATAACCATTTCACCTTCAGAAAGGCCGCTCTTGATTTCATACTCTGTACCGACCAGGCGTCCGAGCTTTACCTTGTTGAACACAACTTTGTTGTCTACCACTGTATATACATAGTGGTCTCCGCTTCCCATCTGCTTTACCACAGCCACGTCCGGAACAATCACATTGTGCTCCACTCCGTAGGTGAAGGTTACCCTGGCGAACATTCCCGGGCGAACCCTCTCATTGGAGTTTGCAATGGAAATCTCCACAGGGAAAGTTCTGGAAGCGGCGGAAAGGGAAGGATATACAAGATGAACCCTGCCTTCGAAAACCTCATCGCCGTAGACATCCAGTTTCACGTCAACCTTCTGGCCTTTCTTGATCTTTCCGTACAGGCTCTCGGGAGCGTTCACCTTGATCTTGACAGGACGGATCTGCTGAACAGTGTACAGAGGCATGGCGGCTGAATACATATCGCCGGCGTCATAGTTGCGGGCGGTTACCACTCCGGAAATCGGTGAAATGAGATATGTATTGGCTGCAAGGTTGTTGTAGCTGTTCAAAGATACTTCGTAAGCCATCTTCCTGGAGTCATATTCGCTCTGGGAAGCGCCGCCGATATCAAACAGCTGCTTGGTTCTCTCGAACTCCAGCTTATTGTTTTCCATCTGGAGCTTTGCCGCGGTAAGGTTGGTGGCTTCCATCTGGGCCAGCCTCTGTCCCCTTCCCACATGGTCTCCGACTTCAACGAATATTCTCTCGATACGTCCAGGAGCCTGAGGGGAAATGTTGTTCACGTTGAAGCCCTCTACCGTTCCGGTGAAGATCTCGATCTGGTCCACATCTTTCGAAGTTGCGGCCTTTATCGTTACTCCGATAACTTTGGGCTGGTCTGCCTTCTCTTCCGTTTTCTTTTCTGACTTGCAGGAAACGGTCAGAGCCCCGGCCAGGCAGATGGCCGCAAGGGCAAATGTTCTGATGATATTGGATTTCATATGCTGTAATTTTTTATTCTTCCTTCTTTATGATCAGTTGGCGGGCAGGCTGCCACTGGTCTCCCCTGCCGAAATTTTCCTTGTCTGCCCTGTCCACTCCGAGCACAAGGTCAAGCGAGCTCTTTGCAACAAGGTATGAGTGGATAGACTGGTTGAGGTTCAATTTAGACTGCAGAAGAGCGAGTCTGGCGTCGTTGACTTCCAGTATCGTAGCCCTTCCTACCTCATACATCTTAAGCACGATGTCATATCCTGTCTGGGCTCCCTCCACCGTAGCCTTGGCGGCCTTGTACTGCTTGAGAGCCGTCTCCAGTGAACTCAGACTCTGCTTTGCAGCAACCACAAGACCTCTTCTGGCATTCTCCTTCTGAAGGTCGAGCTGCTGCTGCTGGACTTTGGTCTGCCTGAGAGTATTCATCCTCTGGAATCCGGAGAAAATCGGAATCTGAAGACTCAAGGCTGCAACCGAATATGGATTCCAGGTATAATGGAATATCTTCAGGTCGTTGCTCATGGACACCCAGTTGTACTGGGCGGTGGCGGCTAGTGTAGGATAATACTGGGCTAGCTGCATCTTGTATGTCTTGTCCAGAATCTCGTCCTGGATGTCAAGCTGCCTGAGAGCGGAATTTGCGCTAAGGTCTATGCTGTCAGAAGCCATCACTATTGTCTGCATTTGATAAGCGTAATCGCTGAGGCTTCCCACACATTTGATATTCGTGTTCAGATTCACTCCCATAAGAGCCTTCAGCTGCCACAAGGCAAGCATCAGGTTATTCTGGGAATCGTAAACATTAGGCTCGGCGTTCTGCATGTTCACCTCGGCCCTTATCATATCGTACTTGGCCACCCTGCCGCTCTCGTATTTGGCCTTGGTCTGGCGGTAACTTTCCTCGGCGTTGCTGTAATTCTCCTTGTAAACATCGCAGAGATCAGAAGCCAGCAGACAGGTATAGAAAGCCTGTTCTACCTGATTTATAAGATCCTGGCGGCTCTGGCGGGCTTTCTCCACTGCAAGGTCCACGCTCTTGCCGGAGATGTCCAGGCTTCTCCACAGGGCCACGTTCACAAGCGGCATGGAGGCGCTGAATCCTCCGCTCATGTTGTTGTCTGTTCCCATAGAAATCTTCTGCTCCCTGTCTCCCATCTTCATCACCACTGTCTGTTTCTTGATGGTTCTCTGGTAACTTCCGGAGAAAGCCACGTTAGGGAAAAGGCTGGCATAAGCCCCTTTCTTCTCATAACCCGTCTTCTCGATTTCCTTGTCGGCAACCATAACCGTCAGAGACTTGCTCAGGGCAATGTCCCAAGCGTCCTGCAACGTGATTGCAACGGTATCACTTCCCTGTCCCGACGCAGAAAGCGGAGCCAGTAAAAGGGCTGCTACCCCGAATCCGATAAACTTCAAAATCTTTCTCATATACTTTTCAATATTTATTTCCTAACTGTAATTTTCCTTCAGTTCTTCCAGGACCCTCCTGCCCTTTTGTGTACAGAGACCTCCCAATATGGTAAGAACCATATCAAAGCAAAGGTCGGAAGGGAAAACCTCCTGCCCCCTGAGCTGGTCCGCTTTCATGAGATTTGTCATGAAAACGCTGATCAGGCGGCTGGACTCTTCTTCCCTGAGATACCCTTCGGAGACGCATCCGTCCAGAAGCTGGTTGTCGTGAATCTCCATTTCTCGCCTTACGTACTTTCCGTACTCTCCCAGTTCAGGCAAAGCCTTGGCCTCCTCCATGAATTTATCCGAGAATACACTCCAGAATCTGATATTTTCCACTGCGCAGAAAACCAATGCCTTAAGTGGATTAGGCATGCATTTTATAATCCTGGCGTTCTTATCCAGAAGCTGCGGCAACTTGTATTCGAGACTTTTGACTACAAGTTCCTTCTTCCCACTGAAATAATCGTAGAGGGTCTTCTTGGAAATCTTAAGGGATGCGGCAATGTCCTCCATTTTCACGTCCTTGATTCCGCCAGACGTGAAAGCTTTGAATGCAGCCTCCAATATTTGCTCCCTTTTGATCATGGATACTTATTTAAAAAGCGGTTACAAAGATGCCATTAAAACAAAAAACCATTATAGACGACTTTCGTATATTTTTGGTCCAAATCTATACAAATTACATAAACATAAATGAAACAGGAAGCAGAATCTTTGTTATTTTTGTTCCAAAATTATAATCGCGATGGCAAAGCAGACAAAAATAATCCAGAGCATAGACCTTGACATGACCGGTCTGGCGGACTATTTCGGAGGCTACAGTTTCAACAACGAGATTATGATGATCAGGGTTACAGACTTCAACAAGGAGCTGATAGCAAAGGCCGCTTCCGGCCTGGTTTCCAACTCTTACAGGCTGGATGCCCTTACCGCCGTCCTGGTTCTTGAAGGAGACCTCGACGTGTCCATCGATTACAACCGTTATTCAGTTCCTGAAAAATCATTGCTTCTGATTTCGCCGATAAATTCAATTACCGCTGCTGATATTTCTACCGGAGGGCGTTTCTTTCTGCTTAATATCAAGAGAGAGCTTCTTGACCGTCTCGGAAACTCCGGGGGACCCAAGCCGCTTCCCACAAAGGATATTTCGGACATTTTCCAGAGACCTCATTTCGAGATGGATGAAAATGCTTTCAATAAAGTGGGAAAGAGCTTTGAAAACCTTTACCAATATTTGAAAGATAAAAGAACGGAAATCAAGGAATATCTTGTCATCGCCTCACTTTCCATCGTGATGATGGAATTGTTCTCCCTGATTTCGGAAAGGGAGAAGATCGGTCTTCAGAAAAAACATGTTTCAAGGAAAAAGGATCTGATGACAAGATTCGTGTTCCTGCTCAGGGAACACGGAGAGAAAGAACACAATCCGTCTTTCTACGCGGACAGGCTTTTCATCAGTGTTCAGTACCTAAGTCTGATATTGAAGGAAGAAACTGGAAAAACAGCCTCCCAACTCATCGCACAGCACATAGCAACACGGGCAAGGAACATGCTCCGCACATCGGGAGCTACAATAAAGGAAACCGCAGAGAAACTGAACTTTGCAGACCAGTCTTCATTCGGGAAATTCTTCAAGAAAGAAACAGGCCTCTCCCCTAAGAAATATATCGAGAGCCTGTAATGCAATTATGTTTAGGACGAGAGTTTATCCAGGAGATCCATAGTCTCTTGATAACTTGGCCTCAAATGCATGCCATAATCCACAAGCCTTCCGTCCTTGTCTATAACAAAGAAAAAGGGAATTGCGTTCAGATGAAATATAGCATCAAGACCTCTTGACTGACTTTTATTCACAAATTTCTTCACTGTTTTGTCTGTCAACCCATTGTAGTTGAGAATCCTTTCATGTTCTTCTCTGCTGTCTAAATATAAGGATACTATTAATATTTTTCTGGAATCCGTTTTTTCAACAAGACCGTTTTTATATGGCAAGTCTGCTAAACAAGTATGGCACCAAAAAGCCCCCACGGTAATATATAAAGCCTTTCCCGGATTCTCCGACACAAGCTGTTCCAGTAAAGAAACACCCTCATTATTAATCATATTCATTGCCATACCATCAGAAGAACCTGCTTTTACTAACAAGTCTGATACTCTTTTGGGATGCTTCTTGAAATCGATTTTCTTGGTATATAGTTTGGCTAGTTGATTTTTTAACAAGGGATGATGAATACTGTTTTCAAAAACATCCATACATTCGGTGAATCTTTCTGTCTGGTTGTTTTCCAAAAAACGGTGCAACAGACTTGCCGTGAGCATTTCTCTGAGAAAACGATTCTTAAGATTATTCTGTTGTACAGACAAGATATGGGAAAAGGCATCCTTAACCCGCCCTCCATCAATCATAGCTGCCAATTGTTTCTTTTCCTCCTGACTTTGTATTGTGGAAACTGCTGATTCCAATACTCTTGATAGTTTAAAACAATCTGCAGATATGGTACTTTCTTCAAATAACTTCTCAATTGCACTGAAATCAACAAACTGATTTATGTCATAAGAGATATTATGCGATAGTTTGAACAACCCTTCAATTTTGTGAATCCAATAAGACGTCATTATTTGCCTTTTACAGATTGTGATTATCTTGTCTGAAGGGCAGTTTTCCTTTTCCCATTCATTGAATCGTTCAAGCTTCAAACAGAGCACCCGATCCAAAGCATCTGTAAAACCGTTAACACCTATTGTGTTGTCAATGGGCCAATAATTATAATCAATATGAGTGTAAAATGAATGTAGACAAGCATTATCCCAACCACTTTTACCAGAAAACTTGATTTTTGACAAATCAGAAAAATCGATCTCTATAATAAGCGAATCGCCTGGAGCTATCAAAAACCTGTCTATATATGGTAGCATAGAAATTTCGCGCTCACAATATGGATAAACCTCCATTTTGAAAAAACCATTGCTGTCTATTTCTGTAGTGTAACTAAAATCTATTCGGTCAAAGAAGGGCATGCTTACCGTGATCGATTTGCACTGGGGATAGATTTTCTGATTGCGTATATAGCCTGTTATAACAGCAGGCTCCGACTCGTTCCAAGATTTAGTATTATCTTTCCCCGAACAAGCATCTGCACATATCGCTACAATAATCAGCAATACTATAGACATAGAGTTTTTCATAAAGACGTGTCAAATGGATATGATTATTTTTGCAAAGACATAGAGGCTCAAGAGAATAGCAAGAGGATAATACAATGTCTTAACAAGATATCCGAGAAAAGAAGGGTGAGAGGTTGTCAGCATAACAATCCTGTCTTTTGCAGAACCCAAAAAGAAACTCCCGGCATTCCTTTTAAAAATAGATCCAGTCACCGATAAAAGTATAAGACGACAGTATTCTTTCAAGTCCGCACCACAAGAAACAGCATATTCGTCCGCCTGATATTCGTGTATGTCCTTCAGGTATATTTTCATCAGGTAAATGAATGGATTGAACCACTGCAAGGCAACAGCAATGTCCATAAGGATTATATCGGCAGAATGTCTCATTGAAACGTGCCCCAGTTCATGGTTGACAATATACTCTTGGAGAGATTCTTTTTTCAAAGCATCGTTCTTTCCTATGACAATGAAATTGAACCAGCTGAAAGACTCTTCTGTCTCAGAATATAAAAGCCTTGCCTTTTTTCCGGAAACCGTTATTGTCCTGACAAGCCGGCTCTTCCGGATTGTGAGAAGCAGATGGTATACCGAAAACGCGCGGTACAAAACACTAAAAACCACGCCGGCTAAATATACTGAAATAATATCGCAGAGCAGAGCACTGTCTCTTTCTGCAGATATGGCTCCTGAAAAGAAAAGATTCGTGCCTATAAGTCTAATTTCTCCAGATGAAACAGAATAACTGCAATAGAAAACCACCAGAGGCAATACAAATGACATCAGGCAACTTGAGAGTACAACTATCCTATTGAGGGAGTGAAACTTGTCTTCTCTAAGGAAAATATTGAACAGCGCACAGAATACAGCCTCAACAGCAGCAGCCCTTATAATATATTCCAAAAACAAGCTGGCCATTGAATTATACCTAAAAGTCGGCCCTCTTTAACGCTATTCTCAAAAATAGAGATATCAGGTAAAGGACCAATCCGCAGAAAATCTGGAAAGCCATGATCTTGAGAGCTCCATACACCAGTACCGTCGACACATCACCACCCGATGCTTCCAAGGCGGAAAGGGCGGGAACAAGACCATAGATGGCGTAAGCAATGCAGAAAACCAGCCCGAAACTTCCTACAAGCTTCACTTTCTCTGGCTTTTTGAATACTGTAAAAAACAAAATAAGGAAAATTATCCCTACAAAAACAAAAAACAGAGTAGGGAAACTATTGCTTTGAAACAACTGTAACATAACTGACCTCCTTTATTATTCTGATTTTGATTCCATCCGGCTGATAAGTTCTTTAAGTTCCTTGACGGAAATCTTTTCCTCTTCTACAAATGCAGACACAAGACCCATATAGGATTTGCCAAAATACTTGTCAACAACAGATGTAAGGGAGAACTTGTTGTATTCCTTGCTTGTGACAGTAGTATAATACTGGTAAGTGGGACCAAAAGAATTGTGGCTGAGGAATCCTTCCGCCTCAAGATTTCGAACAAAAGTAGATAAGGTGTTAAAGTGAGGTTTTGGGTCGGAATAAAGTTCCCTTAGTTCCCTTACGAACATCGGGCCTTTCTCCCAGAAGAAATTCATTATCTCCTCTTCTTTGCGTGTAAGTCTTTTCATTTCCAGTATTTTTCCGTTTACACAGCAAATATAACTAAAATATTCTTTTATTCAACTAACTTTTTTAGTTAGAATAATTGAATTAACTTTTGGTTAATTACTTTTGGTTAATTATAAAAACAGTATTATTTTTGCCCTAAAACAACGGTTTATGAATGACAACCCTTTTATATTAGAACCTTATAAAAGCAAAGACTTGTTTTGCGACAGAGAAAAGGAAACCTCTGAGATTATTCGTTATCTTGAAAACGGAAGAAATATCACCCTTGTTTCCCCGCGACGTCTTGGAAAGACAGGTCTCATTTATCGAATTTTTGATGAGTTATCAGATAGAAAAACCGGATTTGATACCTTCTATACAGACATCAGTTCATCTCAAAACATAGATGACTTTGTAAAATTACTGTCTGAATCAGTTGTGTCCACACTTAAGCAAAAGTCAAGAATATCAAACTTTTTTAAATTGCTGGGTGGTATTCGTCCTATTTTATCATACGATCCATTATCCGGTAAACCAGAAGTTTCAATCACATACAGAAATGAAGATGAGCGGGTATTCACACTGAAATCCATATTCAACTATCTTGAAAACAATAACCGGAAGGTTATAGTGGCTATTGATGAGTTTCAGCAGATTCGCCAATATCATAATATAGATATGGAAGCTCTTCTGAGAACTTATATACAGCCTCTCCACAATGTGCGTTTTCTTTTCTGCGGGAGCAAAAAACACACAATGACAGATATCTTTTCAAACGCAAAGAGACCATTTTACGAAAGCACAACATTCTACTCTCTAAAGAAACTGGACATAGATATTTACTGTAATTTCATTATCCGCAAGTTCACCGAAAGAGGAAAACTTATCAATCAAGAACAAGCCAAGGACATCATTCTGTGGACAAAAGACCACACGTTTTACACTCAAGCCCTATGCAATGAAGTCTTTATTAGAAGCGGTTCAACAATTCATGACAAATACATCTCTGAAGCAAAAAACGTTATTCTACGCTTAAACGAAGACCGCTTCCTTGAAATTCAGAGACTGGTTACTCCATCTCAATGGAATCTAATGAAAGCCATCGCTAAAGAAAGTACTTTAAAACAGCCCACGGCACAAGCATTCCTAACGAAATATGGCCTTGGCTCCGGAGCTGGTGTTCTCAAAAACCTTAAAACTCTAGTGGAAAAAGAGCTCGTGTTGGAAGAAAATGCGCTTGAAGGAACGGCTTACAGCATTTACAACATATTCCTTTTCAGGTATTTGGAAAAATTATAGGAGTCCCTGGGGGATTGTCATCACGATGGTCCTGTTTTCCTGGTCAAAAGAAAGGACCAGTTCTTCGTGGAACGGAAGAAGGTTTTCTTTTCCTTCCAGTTCCAGGCAGATGTTGTTAGGGTATTCGATTACCCTGGAGATTGTTCCCGCCTTTACGCCTTCCTTAGAGATAACGGTATAGCCGACCAGAATGTCCAGATCGCTGAAGCGGTCTTCATCCCTGGATTCCAGGAAGAGATCCCTGCCTACGATCTCCTCAGCGTGCTCGCTATCCCTTATTGTGGAGAAGGTCACCACCCAGGCGTTTCCGTTTCTGTGGGTAGCGGAAGAAATAAAAAAAGGAACCGGCAGTCCGTCAAAATAGATGAACACCGGTTCCTCGAGTTCTTTTCCTTTGTCCTGGCATCCTTCCAGCATTTCAGATAAGCGGTCAGACTTTATTCTCAGAAGGATTTCTCCCCTGTTTCCGTAAGTCTTGGCTATCTGTGCGCAGGATGCAAGGTCCATAGGATTACTCAGCCTTAGCTTCCTCTGCAGGTGCAGCAGCCTCCTGGGCAGCTTCCTCAGCGGCCTTAGCCTCTGCCTCGGCAGCCTTGCGAGCCTCTTCTGCAGCCTTCTCAGCCTCAGCCTTCTTCTTTGCAAGTTCCTCTGCGCGTGCAGCGTTTACCTTGCTCTCGGCCTCAACAGCGGCCTTCTTGGCATCAGCCTTGGAAACCTTCAGGCTTTCCTTCTTCTTTTCAACCTTAGCCTCTTTCTCTGCAACCCATGCATTGAACTTAGCGTCGGCCTGCTCCTGGGTGAGGGCACCCTTCTTTACTCCCTCAGCAAGGTGCTTCTTAAGCAGAGCGCCCTTGTAGGAGAGGATTCTTCTTGCTGTGATGGTTGGCTGTGCACCATTCTGGAGCCAATAAACTGCTCTGTCAACGTTCAGAACGATGGTAGCCGGATTGGTGTTAGGGTCATAAGATCCCAAAAGCTCAATAAAGCGGCTGTCACGTGGGCTTCTGACGTCGGTAGCCAAAATGTGAAAGAAGGCATAATTCTTCTTTCCATGACGTGAAAGACGGATTTTTACAGACATAACTGTGAGTTTTTAATTGTTAATAGTAATATTTACTTGTCCTTTCTACCCGAGAAAGGGTTGCAAAGATATATGTTTTACCCAAAACTGCAAAATATAAATTGAAAAAGGGCTGGCAGATTGCCAACCCATTTCTCAAACCTAAAAATTAACCTATGAAAAAACTACGCTTTTAGGTATTGCAAAGCCCGTGCCAAACTTTTTACTTCACGGGTAAAATTGAAATAATTTTTATATCCGTGTTCGGAAGATCCTGTTTTCTGGCCCCTGTGGCAACTGCGGAAATCTTGTCAACGACATCAAGTCCGCTAACTGTTTCCCCGAATACGGTATAGTCTCCATCCAGCTGGGCGCAGGCCCTCGCGTCCTGAACAATGTAGAACTGGCTGCCGGAAGAAGCTTTCTCAGGATTGGCGCGGTCTCCCTTGCGGGCTGCTGCCAAAGCTCCCTTCTTGTGCAGGTGGAGGGTCTTTCCGTCCTCTCCCTTGATTTCTGCAGGGATCGTGTAGCCAGGTCCGCCGGTTCCGAATACATCCGGACGATCCGGATTATCCTTTGTGAAATGGTCTCCGGTCTGAATCATGAATCCGGGGATTACTCGGTGGAAAAGAATGCCGTCATAATATTTTAAGGATGCCAGGCGGATAAAGTTCTTCTTGTGCTTAGGAGTATCCTCATAAAGCTTGATGCGGATGGTTCCCATAGAGGTCACGATGTCGAACTGAGGCTCGGTTCCCAGAGAATCAGGGTTGAAAGCCAGTTCCGGCTGTTTCTTTTCAGGCTCGGCCTGCTGCTCAGGGTTTGCCTGCTGAGAATTATCCTCAGTTTTCTCCCCGCCCTTGCAGGAGAAAAGGAAAAGGCTGCACAAAGATGCCATGATAAATAACTTTTTCATATCGCTTGTTTATGTTTGTTTGCTTTCGGGTATATCTGCATTACAAATATAATGATTAACTTTGGCAATTAATGGCAAAACGGTTTGCAATATTATTGGCTTTGGTTCTGGCAGCGGAGGTTTCCTTTGCCCAGGACACTCTGCAAAGCCCTCGCAGGGGCGGTGTGGGGCTGGTTCTTAGCGGAGGAGGAGCCAAAGGCCTGTCTCATATAGGAGTTATCAAGGCTCTGGAAGAAAACGACATCCCCATAGACTATATTTGCGGCACCTCCATAGGCGCGATTATCGGTGGACTGTATGCCATTGGCTACAGCCCGGAAGAAATGGTGGAACTCATCAAGAAGCCGGAATTTGCAGCCTGGAGCAAGGGCAAGGCCGAAATACCATATGCCTCCTATTTCTACAAATGGCCTCCCGATGCCGCCATGGCAAACATTAACCTGGGATCCATTAAGAACATAGAAGGAGATACCCTCAAGAGGTTCCAGTGGGCCATACCTACCTCCCTTATATCCTCCTATCCTATGGACCTTGCGGTGATAGAACTGTTTGCTCCGGCAGGCAAGGCGGCGGGAGGGGATTTTGACAGGTTGATGGTGCCGTTTTTCTGCATATCCACGGACGTGAATCACCGCACCTCCAGGATAGAGCGTGCCGGAAACCTCAGCACGGCTATCAGGGCTTCAATGTCTATACCTCTGGTTTTCAAACCAGTGTATGAAGACGGATCCCTTCTCTACGATGGCGGGCTTTACAACAACTTCCCGTGGAAGGAGATGGGTGAAATATACAGGCCGGATGTCATTATCGGCGCCCAGTGCGCCCCGGGAAACTACAATATGGACGAGGATAATGCCGCATCCCTGGTACTGGGCCTGATGATAGACAAGAGCAACTATGACATACCTGATAATGTTGGAATCCTGCTGAGGGGAGACTATTCAAAGTTCGGAATGCTGGAGTTTGACAAGATAGATGAAATCGTCCGTATGGGATACGAGCTCACGATGGAGCATATAGACCAGATAAAGGCCAGGGCCGGAAGGTCTTTCCCTAAGGAGTTGGCCATAAGGAGAAGGGAGGCTTTCAAGCAAAAGCTTCCTGCCATGAGATTCCATCAGGATGTAGTGGTTACAGGAAGTGTCCCGACCGGAACGGCAAGGTTCATACGCAGGACCCTGAGGGAAGACCGCCGGGAGAATTTCGGTTTAGACCAGCTAAGGAAGGGTTATTACAGGGTTATCCAGAGCGGCGTCGTGAACACATTTTTCCCTTCAGTAGCTACCGACAACAATTCGGATTCTCTGTTCACGTTGAAAGTCAGGGCCTCCAGAGCCCATCCACTCAAGCTTAGCGTGGGAGGGAACATATCTACGTCTTCCATCAACCAGATATTCCTCGGAGCGGAATACATCCACGCCGGAATGAATCCGTGGAGACTCAGGGGAAGCGTTAACCTGGGAAAATATTACAGGGGAGCCGCCATAAGATTCCGCCACGATATCGGAGTGAAGCCTTTGGCTTACTACTATGCAGACATCATCGGCCATCAGTACGACTATTACAACGGCAACCAGAATATCCTAAGGGCCAACAAGCTGCCGCAGAACATACAGTTCAAGGAGTTTTTCGCAAGGCTTGGAATGGCAACCCCGCTGTCGCTGAGAAAGAACTCAATAGCCCAGGCCGGAGTGGATATAGGCCGGGCCTACCAGAACTTCTATCTTACGGAGGAATATCTGTCGTCAGACACTCCTGACAAGGGAAGCGCTTTCTTCGTTTCAGCAAAGGTGGTCTTGAAAAAGAACACGCTGGACTATCCTCTTTACCCTACAGCTGGTGTTTTCTGGAGCATAAGGCCGAGATTCACATATGCGGTGGAAGAGTATTCCCCTGGTTCCACAAACCACACGGCAACGGCAATAAAGGGCAAAAAGCACAATATCCCGTCGCTGAGCATAAGTGGTGAGAGATATCTCAGGGCGGATAAAAGTTTCTCTATCGGAGCTTCGTTTGATATGGTTGTGAGTCAGAAGGGCAAGTTTTCAAACTATTACTCAGACCTGATGGCGATGCCTGCTTATCAGCCTGTTCCTCACGCTGCTACCCTGATGATGGAAGGTTACAGAGCCAATTCTTTCGGAGCGGTGGCCATTCATCCGGTAATCAAGTTCGCAGACAAGATCTACCTCCACACCACAGGCGCGTATTTCCAGCCTTACAAGCATATAACCAAAGATGCTGACGGTTGGAGTTTCACTTATTCGGAAAAGATGCCAAGAGGGCACTGGATAGCAAACGCCGCCTTGGTTTGGCAGAGCCCTATCGGGCCGATATCCCTGTCCACGACATATTACAGTCACGGAGAATACAAATGGTATCCGCAGATAAATATAGGACTGCTGTTGTTCAACAAGAAATCCATGGAAGACTGATATGGCAAATCCTCTGAAAAAACTTGCGGGCGAAACCGCCATATACGGGCTTAGCACAATACTGGCCAGAATAATAAACTTCTTCTTCGTGCCTATATACACGAGGATCCTGACAACTGACGGATATGGTTCGTATGCAGAGATAATGAGTTACATCGCCGTATTCCAGGTTGTGCTGGTATTGGGCCTGGAAACGGGATGCTTCAAGTTCGCCTCGAGAGGAACCACATCGGAAGACGGCACCGATAGCGGGGCTGATTCCCTCCGTCACCACACGGTCTTTTCCACCGCCCTTTCCACTGTAACCACCCTTGCGATATTTTTCTTTGCGGCCTGCTGGCTTTTCAGCGGAAACATTTCCTCAGCGATGGGTTATCAGGGATATTCCAAAATGATAATCTATGTTGGAGGAATCCTTGCCCTGGATGCGATAACGGCCATCCTTTTTGCCCGTCTCAGATATCAGCAGAAGGCTCTGAAATTCGCTCTTTTCAAATCCATCAAGATTGTCAGCGAGTTGGGATTCAACCTGCTGCTGTTCTTTGCGGTACCAAGGTTCATGGCCTCCCATCCGGGCAATTTCCTGACGACCTTCATTCCCGAGCAGATTCACTTCTCATATATAATCTTTGCGGTATTCCTCAGCTGCGTCCTGTGTTTCCTGCTTTTCATACCGGACCTTCTGAAAATCAAATTCAGGTTCGACGGGGCCCTATGGAAGAAGATGATGCTCTATTCCCTGCCGCTTATGATTGCAAACCTTCCGGGCATAATCAACGAGAGCGCGGACAGGTTCCTGTTCCGTTTCCTGGTCGGGGACGGAATTACCGGAGACGGCTGGAAGGCGGACCTGGGAGTTTATCAGGCGGCTATCAAACTTGCCGTCATAATGAACCTCTTCATCCAGATGTTCCGTTACGCCGCGGAACCGTTCTTCTTTTCGAGATATAAGGAGAAAGGATCCAATGAACTATATGCCAAGGTGATGGAGTATTTCGTGGCGTTCTGTATGCTGATATTCCTGGGCATCGTCTTCTATATGGACATCATCGGCCTGATACTTGGCAAGGATTTCCGCAGCGCTCTGGGAACGGTTCCGGTGATGCTTATCGCCTATATGATTCTGGGAATGCTGTTCAACGTATCTATGTGGTACAAGCTCAGCGGCCAGACAAAATATGCCATTGTTATAACGCTTCTGGGATTGGGCGTGACTATAGTGGGCAACCTGATCTTCATGCCGATGTTCTCATACTGGGCATCTGTATGGGTACATCTTGCCAGCTGCCTGGCGATGCTGCTGCTGAGTGCATATCTGGGACAGAAATACTACCCTATTCCATACAGGTGGAAGCAGATCCTTTCCTACATAGCCGTAGGAGTGGTCCTGTATATTGTTGCCGTAGGAGGACAGTTTGCCCTTGAGAAAATTACCGGCAAAACCGCCAACCTCCAGAATACCGGAATGCTTATAGCCAAGCTTGCGTTCAACACCATCCTGCTCGGTGTCTTCCTGGTATTCCTGAAGAAAAAGACAAAAATTAAATTATCACGATGATAGTAAAGATAGTAAACCAGTCTGCCTACCCGCTGCCGAAATACGCCACGGCTCTTTCGGCCGGAATGGACCTTAACGCAAACATAGAAAGCCCGATAGAGCTTCACTCCCTGGAAAGGACGATAGTGCCTACAGGACTTTTCATAGAGCTTCCTCAGGGTTACGAGGCTCAGATCCGCCCAAGAAGCGGACTGGCTGCAAAGCACGGCATAACCGTGGCCAACGCTCCTGGTACCATAGACGCGGATTATCGCGGAGAAATTAAGGTCATACTCGTAAACCTTTCCAAAGAGACTTTCGTCATAAAGCCTGGTGAGAGAATAGCCCAGATGGTTATCGCCAAGTATTCCCAGGTACAATGGCAGCAGGTTGACAAGCTTTCAGAAACTCTCCGGGGAGAAGGCGGATTCGGATCCACCGGGCTTGGAGTCAAGGCCAATAACATTTCCGTCTCCAAGATCTGCTCCAAAGACGGTAAGCCGGACATTTACAAACTCTACACCCTGTACCAGAAAACCACCGGCCTGTGCACAGATACCCGCAAGATTCATGAAGGATGTATGTTCCTGGCCCTGAAGGGAGAGAACTTCGACGGCAACGATTTCCTCACCCAGGCCCTGGAAAAAGGTGCCGCCTATGTGATTTCCGACAACAAGCAGAAAGCCTCGGCAGCCAAGAAGCAGTTCCCGAAGCGAGTCATAGTCGTGGACGATTCGCTAAGGACTCTCCAGCAACTGGCAAAGCATCACAGACTACAGTTCAAGATTCCGGTAATAGGACTTACCGGCACCAACGGGAAGACAACAACCAAGGAACTTATTAATGCCGTTCTATCAACAAGATACAAGGTAGTTGCCACGGAAGGTAACCTAAATAACGATATCGGTGTTCCGCTTACGCTTCTGAGAATAGACAAGGACACCGAAGTTGCCGTAGTGGAAATGGGCGCCTCTCATCCTAAAGACATCGCCACCCTGGTTGCCCTGGTATGCCCGTCCTTTGGCCTTATCACAAGCATAGGCAAGGCTCATCTCCAGGGTTTCGGATCCCTGGAAGGCGTAATGAAAGCCAAGGGGGAACTTTACGACAACCTGCAGGAACACAAGAAGATAGCCTTTGTAAACACAGACAATCCTTTGCTAAGGGAAATGGCTGAGAAGCGGCCGGAAATGCAGATCGTGCCTTACGGCCTTACCAGCAACAGCGCCCGCCTGCTTCCTAACACCGACAAGGATCCGTTCCTCAAGCTGGAGATCGCAGACCCGTCAGGCAGCAAAGGCGGAAAGATGATAAAGATCAAGACCAATCTCATCGGAAGCTACAACAGCGACAATGTACTTGCGGCCATCAGCATAGGAACTTACTTCGCCGTGCCTACTTCTGACGCCGTAAAGGCAATCTCAGCCTATGTGCCGTCAAACAACCGCTCCCAGATGACCAAGACAAAGCACAACGTCCTCATAAAAGACACCTATAACGCCAACCCTACCAGCATGAAGGCTTCTCTGGAGAGCTTCAACGCCCTTCAGCTTTCAAGCCGCAAGATGAGCAAGGTGATGCTGCTCGGCGACATGAGGGAGCTCGGCGATGATTCCCAGAAAGAGCACCGCAACATTCTGGACGTTGCCCTGAAGTTCCAGCCGGCAAAACTGCTGCTGGTGGGAGAGGAATTCGCCAAGGCCTACAAGAACCTATATGACAAAAATGCGGACTGCATCAAGTCATCCAGGGGCAAAACCGAAGTGATGCTGTTTGAAAACACTCCTGCCCTGGCCGCGTACCTGAAGGACAATCCTCTAAAGGACAAAGCGATACTGATCAAAGGCTCCCACTCCATAGGCCTGGAAAAACTGTTTGACCTGTTATGAAAAGATTTGTCTGTCTGATATTCTTGCTTACACTGTCCCTGAGCCTTATGGCCCAGAAGGGATGGTATCGCGACAAGACAGATCCCCAGCCTACGGTAAATCCGGACAAGACCGTCACATTCAGATATTATGCTCCAAATGCTGATACGGTTGAAGTAAACGGAGATTTCCTCAGCAAGGCGGAAAGGCCTGCCCTGATGAAAAACAACGGCAACGGACTTTGGGAGTACACCACCTCCGTCCCTGTCCAGCCGGAGATCTACACCTATTCCTACATCGTTGACAACCAGAAGGTACTGGATCCCCTGAACATGTTTGTCTGGAGAAATATCTCAGACCTTTACAACATCTTCATCGTTCCAGGAGAAAGAACCGATAACTACCAGATCAAGGATGTGCCGCACGGAACTGTAAGTTCTGTCTGGTACAACAGCCCTTACCTGCAGATGAACCGCAGGATGATGGTCTATACTCCAGCCGGTTATGAAAACGGAAGGAGAAAATATCCCGTCCTCTATCTTCTTCACGGGATGGGCGGAGACGAGACAGCTTGGCTGGATTTCGGAAGGGCCGCCCAGATTCTGGACAACCTGATTGCCCAGGGAAAGGCATCGCCGATGATAGTGGTAATGCCTAACGGCAATCCGAGCCAGGAGGCCGCCCCGCTGGAAAACTCCACCGGCTACAACCTTCCGCAGTTCTACCTGCCAAAGACTATGGACGGATCGTTCGAGGAGTCTTTCACAGACATAGTTTCCTATGTGGAAAAGAATTACAGGGTCATCAGAAAGAAGTCCGCAAGAGCCATTGCCGGATTGAGCATGGGCGGATTCCACTCTCTGTACATCTCCGCCCGCTATCCTAAGATGTTCGGCTACGTGGGTCTTTTCTCTCCTGCCGTATCTGTCCAGGAAGAGTACAAAGACGTCCCTGTTTATCGCGACATAGACCTGGAACTGAAGGCACAGTTTGAAAAGAACCCGCCGTTCTACTGGATCGGCATAGGGAATGAAGACCCTCTTTACCAGGATGTGGCATCGCTGAGGAAAAAGTTCGACCTCTGCGGCTATCCATATACTTACTATGAGTCTGAAGGCGGTCACGTATGGACCTGCTGGAGGATTTACCTTGAAGAATTTTCACAATTACTGTTCAAATAATCATAGACAATGAAAAAGGTTTTACTTGCTCTCTCAGCCCTTTTCCTGATTGCAGCTCTTTATTCTTGCAAGGACCAGGCTTCAGGATTCTTTTCCGGTGACGTTACCGTAAAGAAATACGAATACCATTATTACGATGCCAGAGTTGCTCCTGAGCCTCCGGCTGATTCTGAGTACAAGAACGACGATGATTCTGTCCACATTTCAATTTCCCTGGAGCTGGATCTTCCAGAAGGCAATTCCGCCCTGGCGCACAGGGTCAGGGAATGGGTAAGCGAGCAGATTTCCTTTAACAACCAGTTAAGCAACGGGTTTTTTGACGGCAATCTGGACGATGCACAGGCCATCGCTGATTTCTACGGAAAAGATTTGCTGCAAACCATTGAAAAAGACATTGAGGCTCCTATCTTCAACGGCCACAGGAGCATAGACATTACCGCAAGCAAGTATTACGAGAATGACAAGTGCGTTACCTGGATGTTCACCATATACGAATATATGGGTGGAGCCCATCCTTCCCAGACTGCATACGGCGCAACTTTCAGGAAATCCGACGGAAGAATGTTCGGCAACGACATGTTTTCTCCTGACTGGGATAACCGCAATAAACTGGACTCGCTGATAGTTGAAAGCCTGTGCGCATATTTCAGCGAAGGTGTTGACGAAAAGATAGACGATGATCAGCTCTTCCACGAATTTACCAATGAAAAAATCACTGAAACGATGGTTGCCCTTCCTAAATACGGCCCGTGGTTCAGCCAAACTGGCGTAGAATTCGTTTACCAGCACGCAGATCTGGTGAAATAAAACAATCGTTGATCAAAAAACTGTTATAGATATGAAAAAGACATTATCAATTATTGCCGCTCTGACCATTGCAGCAGCCATTGCCGGTTGCAAGAACTCTTCTTCCAGCGATCCTTTTGCAACCGGAGAGTTCCTTACCGAAAACGCCAAGTACGACTGCGAGGAGAAGTTCTGGCTCACCCTCACGGAAAAGTATGACGACCAGGACAGTACCGAAATTATGGTTTCTCTCGACATCGACTGGCCAAAGGAGACAGGCAAGAACATTGTTTCCGTAAATGCCGTAAGGGACTGGATCAAAGAACACCTCAGCTTCCTGAACGAATACAAGAATGTCTATGAAGGGAATATGAACGATGCCAATGCCTTAACAAAGTTCTACGGAGATTCCTATAAAAAACGCTTTGAAGCTACAGACGATTTCCCTGCTCCGGCACTGAGCTTCGACATCCAGGTCAAGAAGGAGTTTGAGAACGACAAGTGCGTTACTTACACCTATCTCCTCGACCAGTATCTTGGCGGCGCCCACGGCGGCAGAACCCATTACGGGGCAACCTTCCGCAAGTCTGACGGCAAGATAATGACAAACTTTATCACCAACAACGATTCCAGCGACGAAGGCCTGAACAACATCATCAAGAAAGGCCTTATGAAGTACTGGGAGATAGACAACGAGGAGACACTTTACGAATACACCTGGGAGAACGCTGTTACCAAATACTACGCAAAACTGCCAGACCATTCTCCTTGCTTTGTGAAGGACGGTCTTCTTTTCAGCTATCAGGAATACGAGATTGCAGCCTATGCTGCCGGCGCTCCTGAATTCGTTGTGCCTTATGATGAGATTGAGAAGTATCTCACCCCATCCGCAGCAGACCTGCTGAAATAATTACTTGATCTTGTAGCGGGGGCGGAAGTTGCGGGTCTCAAGCTTGCGGAGCTTGCCGCCTATGAGTTTACGGCGTATCTGGGATACGCGGTCGATGAACATGTGGCCATCAAGATGGTCAAGCTCGTGCTCCACCATACGGCAGCCGAAGCCGTCAAAGGATTCGGTCACCTCTTCCTTTTTCTCGTTGAAATACTTTACGGTTATCCTCTTCGGGCGGGTGACGTTGCAGTTGATGTCCGGAACGCTAAGGCAGCCCTCTGAATAGTCTGCGGTCTCCTCGCTCTTGTCGATGATTTCAGGGTTGATCATAACTCTCTTGAAATCCTTGAGTTCAGGATAGTCATCAGCGATGTCCGTACCGTCCACGATAACGATTCTGAGGCTCTTGCCAACCTGAGGGGCGGCGATGCCCACGCCGTCGGCGTTTTTCATTGTCTCGTACATATCGGCGATCAGCTGGTCCAGGCCTTCCATGTTAAGGTCTACCGGCTTTGCAATTTCTCTGAGGACAGGCTGTCCGTAAACGTATATCGGGAGTATCATATTCTTTGTGTTATTCTGTTACAGTTTCTTTCTGGTTGGCCTTTCGGTCAAGATATGACTGGAGGATCAGCACGGCGCTGATCTTGTCCGCATTGCCTTTTACTCTGCGGTCGGACTTTTTCATTCCGCCATCAATCATGGTACGGTGAGCGATCGTGGAGGTGAACCTCTCGTCCTCCAGCTCCACCGGAATATCGGGAAAAGCCTTCTTGAGTTGCTTGAGGAAAGCGTCCACGAACTTCAGGTTTTCGCTCGGAGTGTTGTCCAGATTCTTGGGATATCCGACTACAAACAGTCTGACGGTCTCTTTCTGGGCGTAGTTTTTCAGATAATCAATTATCTTTGCACTTGGCACGAAGTCAAGGGCAGAGGCAAAGATTCCTAGAGGATCGCTTTGGGCAACCCCGGTACGCTTTCTTCCGTAATCTATGCCGAGAACTCTCTCCATCTGACAGGTGCAAAGTTAAATGAATTTATGTTAAAATCGCTCTCTGGAAAATATCATCTGGAATTAAGCAAGCGGAGCCTTCTGCTCTATGTCCTGATAGGCGCTGTCACCGCTTTCATCTTGAGTTTCCTGATAATCTCCATCACTCCGCTGAAAAAACTCATACCGGGTTATCCTACGGAGCAGACCCGGCGGGAAATGATACAGAACCGCATTATGCTGGATTCCCTCAAGCAGGAAATCCTCCAGTGGGAAAAGCAGATGCAGGATATGCAGATGATAACCTCAGGCAGAATCCCCCAGCAGGAAAAACAAAACGAAAACCCGTAAGATGGAACAGAAAAGAAGGATAGCCATACTCGGGTCCACAGGATCCATCGGCACCCAGGCTCTGGATGTGATTTCTCATCATCCCGATTTGTTCCAGGTGGAAATGCTCTCCGCCGGAAACAATGCCGAACTTCTGATAGCCCAGGCAAGGAAGTTCAATCCAAATGCCGTGGTCATCTGCAACAAGGACAAATACAAGGAAGTCAAGGACGCCCTCGAACCTTTGGATATAAAAGTATTCGCGGGAGTTGAAAGCGCTGGAGATCTCGCCGGAGGGAACAATGTGGACATAGTCCTGGCTTCGATGGTAGGTTTTTCCGGACTGGCTCCTACCATCTCCGCGATGAAAAAAGGCAAGGTCATAGCCCTCGCCAACAAGGAAACCCTGGTTGCGGCAGGAAGCATCATCAGCCGTCTGAGCCGTGAATGCGGAAGCCCTCTGATTCCGGTTGACAGCGAACATTCCGCTATCTTCCAGAGCCTTCAGGGAGAAAGGGCCCAGATAGAGAAACTCCTTCTTACGGCAAGCGGAGGACCTTTCTTCAATCTTCCGGCAGAGAAGTTCAACGATATAACAGTGGAGCAGGCTCTCAATCATCCTAACTGGAAAATGGGCAGCAAGGTTACCATCGATTCCGCATCTATGATGAACAAGGGTCTGGAGATAATGGAAGCCGCCTGGCTGTTCAATATCCCGGTAGAAAAGATAGAAGTGGTGGTTCACCCGCAAAGCATAATCCACTCTATGGTGCAATTTTCCGACGGAAGCATAAAAGCCCAGCTCGGATACCCGGACATGAGAGTCCCTATCCAGTACGCCCTTTCCTATCCGAATCGCATAGACCTGGATACCAAGCGCATAAGCTTCCCCGAACTCAAACAACTCACATTCTTCTCCCCGGACCTCGAGAAATTCCCTTGCCTGAGGATAGCGTACGATTCCTTCAAAAAGGGAGGCAATATCCCTTGCGCAATGAATGCAGCCAATGAAGTGGCTGTTGCTTCTTTCCTCAGGGGAGAAATAAAGTTCACCCAAATACCTCTCGTTATAGAAAAAACACTGGAAAAGTGTAATTTTGTCGCCTCGCCTTCGGTAGAAGATATCTTCTCCACGGACAGACAGTCCAAAGAAAGGGCGCAGGAGGTATTAACACAGATCAGATAATTATGGCAATTTTCATGAAGATATTGCAAGTGGTGCTGGCTCTCAGCCTGCTTGTCCTCGTACACGAATTCGGACATTATTTCTTTGCCCGTCTGTTCAAGATCAAGGTGGAGAAGTTTTACCTGTTCTTTGATGCGGGATTCGCCCTTTTCAGATGGAAACCCAAGAAATCGGATACCGAATACGGAATCGGTTGGCTGCCTCTGGGAGGCTATTGCAAGATTGCGGGAATGATAGACGAGTCCATGGACAAGGAACAGATGAAAAGCGAGCCGCAGCCGTGGGAGTTCCGCAGCCATCCGGCCTGGCAGAGATTCTTTGTCCTGTTCGGAGGAGTCTTCTTCAACGTTATCCTTGCCGTGGTTCTCTATACCTGCATAATGGCATCCTGGGGGGAGGAATATATCAAAAACTCTGATGTTGACACAGGTATCGCCACCAACAGCCTGGGACGCGAGATCGGTTTCCGCAATGCCGACAAGGTCTTGGGATTCGACGGAAAGCCTGTTGAGAAATTCGATGAACTCCGTCTTCAGCTCATCCAGGACCAGGCCAGGACCGCTACCGTGGAAAGAGGGGGAGAAAGCAAGGAAATCAGCATTGACCCGATATACATGCCGGCAATCCTGGAGAGTGCAGACTTGTTCGAGTACGGAATCCCGTTTGTCGTGGCTGAAGTTCCGGACACTTCCATAAACGCCTCCGCCGGACTTATGAAGGGAGACAGGCTTCTGGCCTTGAACATTCCGGCCCAGGACAGCACCGGTAAAGACACCACCCTGCTTTCTGAAGGCAGGACACTTATGTTCACGGAGGTTCTGGAATTCATTTCCGCCCATCCTGGAAGGCAGGCAATGGCAACCGTGCAGAGAGATGCGGACAGTCTCCAGCTCCTTCAGATTCCGCTTCAGATAAGCCCGGAAGGTCTCTTTGGCGTTGTGGTTGACGCAGACCTTTCCAAATTCTACAAGGTTACGGAGAAGAATTACACCTTCCTTGAGGCCATTCCGGCAGGAATCAAGAAAGCCGGGGAACAGATAAGCAATTACTGGAAACAGCTCAAGCTGATATTCACGCCAAAGACCAAGGCTTACAAATCCGTTGGAAGTTTCATCGCGATAGGACAGATATTCCCAGGTTTCTGGAACTGGAGGGCTTTCTGGAGCATCACGGCCTTCCTGTCCATAATGCTGGCAGTACTGAACATCCTGCCTATTCCGGCTCTGGACGGCGGGCACATACTGTTCACCCTGTATGAAATGATCACGGGAAGAAAGCCTAGCGACAAATTCCTGATCGCCGCCCAGACAGTGGGAATGATACTTCTGATAGGCCTTATGATACTGGCTTTCGGAAACGACATTTTCCGTCTTCTGAAATAGTTTGATATTTTATTGATATTGAGGAAAGGGTTTCTGGCCCTTATTATGATATTTTTGTAGGGTAAAAAGATACTGCTATGCGTAAAAGTTTGTTTTTGCTCGCCATTGCGGCTTTCGCCCTTGCCTCCTGCGGAAATAGCGACGATTCCGCCTACATGAAAACGGTAAACGGCAAGGCCGGAGAGGTTATTGTCATACTCGACAAGACCAACTGGGATTCCGAAGTAGGAACTTCCGTAAGGGATGTCCTGGGGAAGGATTACCCAATGCTTCCACAGAGAGAGCCTTCTTTTACCCTCATAAACATCAATGAGAACGCTTTCTCAGACCTTTTCAAGGGACACCGTAACATCCTTTATTTCAACATCAGCGATAAGGTCGCCGAGAATGGTGTTTTCGTCAAGAGGAATGTCTGGGCCCAGCCTCAGATCGTCATAACCGTGGACGCCAGGGACGCCCGCACCGCGGATTCTCTGGTAAAGGCAGACGGAGAGGTCATCTTCAGCGCCATAGACCAGATTGAGAAGGAAAGGATAGCCCGTTCTTCCAAGAAATTCGAGGAAAGCTCCATCCGAAGCGTGGTTGCCGAGAGATTCGGCGGATCCCCTTATTTCCCTAAGGGATACTCCATAAAGAAGGTAGCAGACGGTTTCATCTGGATTTCCAGCGAGAAAACCTACATCAACCAGGGTATCCTCATCTACACCATCCCGTTCGACGGAGTCCAGTTCCCGTCTCTGGAAACGGTCATCGCCGAGCAGAACGAGGTGCTCAAGAACAATGTTCCGGGAATGTTCCCTAACAGTTATATGACAACTTCCACCGCAATCACCCCAACTATGACCTCCTACAAGTACAAAGACAAGAGCTATGTGGAAATCCGGGGCCTCTGGGAGGTTGCGAACGATTATATGGGCGGTCCGTTCGTGGAACACGTACTTTACTCCAAAGATCCTAATAAACTCCTTGTTATTCAGGGGTTTGTCTATGCTCCGCGATATAAGAAGAGAAATCTGGTCCGTCAGGTGGAAAGTGTAGTTTATTCATTTGATTGGGCAGAAAATTTTCAGAATAAATAAATTTTTATATCTTTGCGCCCCAATTGGTCGGTTCGTCTAACGGTTAGGACACAAGATTTTCATTCTTGTAATAGGAGTTCGATTCTCCTACCGACTACAGAATTCAAAAACAAAAACATTATTTATGGCAAATCATAAGAGTGCAGAAAAGCGCGTTCGCCAGACCGCAAAGCGCAAGGAGCATAACCACTATTATGCAAAGACTGCCCGCAATGCCATCAAGGCTTTGAGGGAGACAACAGACAAGAAAGAGGCTGAGGAGAAACTTCCTAAGATGGCCGCTATGCTGGACAAGCTCGCAGCAAAGGGTGTCATCCACAAGAACAAGGCTTCCAACCTCAAGAGCGGTCTTGTAAAGCACGTGGCAAAGCTCGAAGAAGCTGCAAAGTAGTAAATCGTACAAAAACCGAAAGTTTTTTACTTTCTTAAGATTTACACTGCAGCGAATTTACTGTTTTGCATGGCGTTACAGAAAAACTTCCCGACTTTCGGGAAGTTTTTTATTTGTAATGCCATGAAAAAGAACCTATCAAGGATCTCCAGCTGGGACTTGAGCCAAAGGCCCAGGGAAAAATTCGTACAGAAAGGGGCTCAGGCCCTGAGCACGGAAGAACTCATCGCGATTATCATTTCAAGCGGAACTCCGGAAAAGAATGCGGTGGAGCTTGCCCGGGAAATCCTGGACGCCGCCTCAAACGATCTTGCCCGGCTCTCCCGTTTTTCTGAAGAGGATTTCAGAAGTTTCCCGGGAATCGGCTTGGGAAAGGCTGTAAAACTTATGGCCGTATTCGAGATATCCAGGCGTTCCCAGGTACAGGAAGCCCCGCCTCTTCCTCAGATATATTCCTCCGCGGCCGCAGCCCAGACAATCGCCCCTATGCTTAAAGACCTGACCCACGAGGAGTGCTGGATAATGTACCTCAACCGCAGCAACCGGCTGATTTCCCAGGAAAAACTGAGCAGTGGAGGCATAGGCGCCACCGTTATGGACACCAAGATGATCCTCAAGAAAGCCATGGGCAAGCTTGCAAGTTCCATCATCCTGGTCCACAATCACCCGAGCGGGAACCGTACTCCCGGCAAGGAAGACATCATCCAGACCCGCAAGCTCAAGGAGGCTGCGTCAGCCTGCGACATATGCCTTATGGACCACCTAATCATTGCCGGAAGCAGTTATTTCTCCTTTTCAGACGACGGTGCATTGTAGATTTTGTTTATCTTTGCTTTAAACAAAACAAAACATGTTATGAAAATCGTAAATCTCTGCGAAAAGAACTCCATCGTCTGCCAGTATCTGGCAGAGCTCAGGGACAAGAAAATCCAGAAGGACAGCATGCGTTTCCGCCGCAATATGGAAAGGATCGGAATGTATGCAGCAATGGAGATAAGCAAGACCCTTAACTACCAAGACACCGAGATAGCCACTCCGCTTGGCATCGCCCAGTGCAAGACATTGGCTGACAAGGTAGTGATTTCATCCATAATGAGGGCTGGCCTTACCCTTCACAACGGAGTGCTGGAAGTATTTGACAAGGCGGAGAATTCGTTCATAGCGGCCTACCGCAAATACGGGAATGACAACAAGTTTGTAATCCAGATGGAATATATGAGCCGTCCTCCTATGGAAGGGAAGGTTCTCATAATCACGGACTGCATGATTGCAACCGGAAGCTCCCTGATGCTGGCTTACAACAAGCTCATAGACGAAGGAGAGCCTATCCATACCCATATAGTGGCATCCATATGCAGCGAGGCTGCTTTAAGGTATCTTTCAAAGCAGTTGCCTCACAAGAGGGTTACATTGTGGATCGGAGCGGTGGACGAGGAGCTTACAAACAAAGCCTACATCATCCCGGGTCTGGGAGATGCAGGAGACCTTGCCTACGGCGAGAAGATTTAGATTACAGGGAGAAAACCTTTTCTCCGTTGATCCAGGTGCCGGTAACTACAGTTTCCGGCACTTTCTTTTCATCAGCCGTGAAGAAATCAATGTCCGTGGTGACGAAGTCAGCTACCTTGCCAGCCTCGATGCTACCCTTCGATGCTTCTTCATTGGTAGAGCGGGCTGCCCATATCGTCATTGACCTCAGGGCTTCTTCCTTTGTCAGGGCATTCTCCATCTGGAAACCTTCTTCAGGCTTGAATTCCAGATTTTTGCGGAACACGGCCGCAAAGAATGTATAGATTGGAGTCACGTGCTCTATCGGGAAGTCCGTTCCACTCGGAAGCCATCCGAGCTGAGCCAGAAGTTCTTTGTAACGGTAGCCTGTGCGGATACGCTCTCCCAACCTTTCCTTAGCCCAGAACATATCGGATGTGCAGTGAGTCGGCTGCACGGAAGGAATCACAGAATACTGACAGAAACGGTCCAGATCCTCATCGGCGACGATCTGGGCGTGCTCAATCCTCCATCCCAGGTCATTAGGACCCTTGAGAAGCTCTGAATACACATCCAGGGCGGAAGCAACCGCAGCGTCACCGATGCAGTGGGTGGCAACCCTGAAACCGTGCTCATAGCACCACTGGCAATAACCCTTGAAACGGTCATAGGCATAGAAATCCAGACCTTTCCATCCCGGCATGTCGGAATAGTCTTCCTTCAGAAGGGAACCTCTTGAGCCCAGAGCACCATCGCGATAAAGCTTATAGGTATCCACCTTCACCCTACCCTGGGTGAAAGGAGAGGTTACTTTCTCAAAATTCTCCTCCGTAGGAAGCGGCCAGGCATCAACCCTGAGCTTAAGCGATCCTTCAGAATCCATGCGAAGCAGGGTCTGGAGAGTCCCATATTCCTCCTCAGCATCGCAGACTGAGGTTAGACCATAGCGGAAACATTCTTTCTGGGCTTCCATCAGAGCAGCATCCAGACTGTCCTTGTTAACAGGAGAAAGATCCGTACGGAACCTTACGCACATATTCTCCATAAAGATTCCGGTAAACTTTCCTCCGCTGATCTTGCATTCTCCCTTGTCCAGTTTTTTGTCATTTACATCAAGTCCCAAAGCTTTTATGGCAGCCTCGTTAGCCAGTACGGCATGCCCGTCTATCCTTACAAGACAAACCGGAATATCAGGGAACTCCCGATTGAGAAGCTTATTGTCAGGAAGGTTTTTGTTTTCCCAGAGATTCTGGTCCCAGCCAGCTCCGGTCAGGATTTTGATACCTGGATGCTTGGCGTGAAAATCCTTAACCCTCCCGACAACCTCTTCCAGGCTCTTGCTGCCCTTCAGGTCTGCCGACATCAGATCCACTCCCAGTTCCAGAAGATGGCAGTGAGCGTCGATCAGGCCGGGATAAACGGCCCCGCCTTTAAAGTCTATAACGTTGTCAGAAATGTAATTATCATTAACCTCTTCCGTCGTACCAACAAACAGGAACTTGCCGTCTTTTACGGCGAATGCCTCAGCGATGCTGAAAGCGGAATCCACGGTATAAATCACTCCGTTAATTCCGATAAGGTCTGCCTTTGTCTTCATTGTGCAGGATTGAGAAAAAGCCATCCCGAAAAACAGGACGGCGGCTATTATTCTAAGATGTTTCATATTTCCCTTCTCATTCGGGCGATAGGAATGTCCAGCTGGCTACGGTACTTGGCTATGGTTCGTCTGGAAATCTTGTATCCCTTGTCCGTCAGCAAATCAACAAGTTCTTCGTCCGTAAGAGGATTGGACTTGTCTTCGTTTTCCACGCTCTGCTGGAGAATCTTCTTGATTTCACGGGTGGAAACCTCCTCGCCGGAATCGGTGACCATACCTTCGGAGAAGAAATGCTTCAGGGGATAGATGCCGAAAGGTGTCTGGACATATTTGCTGTTGACCACTCTGGAAATTGTGGAGATGTCGAGGCCGGTAATCTCAGCGATATTCCTAAGCACCATCGGTTTGAGCTTTGTGTCATCTCCATCCAGGAAATAATCCATCTGGAAATTCACTATGGCGTTCATGGTTTTCTGCATGGTATCCTGGCGGCGGCGAATAGCCTCCTGGAACCACTTGGCGCTGTCCAGCTTGTTCTTTACGAAACTGGTGGCCTCCTTCTCGGCCTTGGTGCTGTCCTGCCTTTTCTCCACATATCTCTCATAATCCTTGTTGACCTTGATCTGCGGAATCTTCAGTTTCGGCAGGGAAACTGTCAGACGGCCGTCCTCGTTCTCCAGGATAAAGTCCGGCACAATCTGCATAGTCTGGTCCGTATAGGAATCATCCACCTGGCCTCCAGGATGAAGATAGAGCTTGCGGATCTCGTCATAAGCGTCCTTTATCTCATCCTCCGAAATGGAAAGCTTGGCCATTATCTTCTCGAAATGTTTCTTGGTAAACTCCTCGTAATAACCATCCAGGATCCTGATGGCATTCTCCACCTCCGGAGTGCGGTTCTCCTTTGCCCGAAGCTGCAGTAGCAGGCATTCCCTGGTGTTGCGGGCTCCAACCCCTACCGGATCCAACTGCTGGATGTCTTCCGTCAGGATGCTTTCAAGCTCCTTGACATCTGTTTCTATATTCAGGCGGAGATATATGTCATTGGCCAGAGACTCCAGGTTCCTGGAAAGATATCCGGTGGAATCCAGGCTGCATATCATAAAGGCTGCAAGATTCTTGCGGCGCTCATCCATATGCCTGTATCCCAACTGGCTGAGTAAAGACTGATAGAAGCTTTCCTTTACTGAGAACGTATTGTATTCCGGCCTTTCGTCACGTCCGCGATTGTTGATGTAAAGCCGGTAGGAAGGTATGGAATCGTCCTTGACCTCATTGAGGGATACCTTCTTGCGTTCCTGGGGATTCTCCTCCATCTCGGTCTCAACGGGATCTTCCAGCACAGGATTCTCCTCTATCTCCTTCTGGATCCTTTGCTCAAGTTCCACCAGCGGAAGCTCCAGGAGCTTGATAGTCTGGATCTGGATAGGAGTCAGAGTCTGCGTCTGGACAACTTTCTGCCCAATGCCCATTCCCGTTTTTGAACCTTCCATTGCCATTTGGAACAAAGATACTATTTTTTTTAATTTTGTCCTCTAAATAAAAGTCCATAAAGCAACGCAGAATGGAACCTATAAACCTGAAGGAAGTAATCAGAAAGAAAAACCCGAAGCTTGCCAAAAAGCTTCCAGGATTCGTTATCTGGATACTCGGGAAAATCATACATCTGAAAGAAATAAACCAGATACTGGAAAAATACGGAGACCTTAAGGGACTGGATTTTGCCAACGGGGTTCTGGAACACCTGAATGTCAAGAACAACCTCAACATCCTCCATCCGGAAAAGTTCAGGGAGGGAGAAAAATACGTCTTTGTCAGCAACCATCCTCTCGGGGGTCTGGACGGATTGATAATAACCACGGAACTCAGCAAGAGGTTCGGTCCTTCCAAATTCCTGGTCAACGATATCCTTATGAACCTGGAACCCCTCCAGGAACTATTTGTGCCGGTGAACAATCTGGGTACCGCAGGTGGAAAGCAGGTCCGCGGAGTTATGGACCTCTACAGCTCGGACTACAACGTTCTTAATTTCCCTGCCGGAGCCTGCTCAAGGCTTATCAAGGGCAAAATCCAGGACCTGGAATGGAAAAGGAGTTTTGTCCGCCAGGCTTCAAACAGCGGCCGCAGCATAGTGCCTATGCATTTCAAAGGCAAGAATTCCAGACTTTTCTACTGGTCTTCAAAAATCAGGATGGCTTTGGGAATAAAGTCTTTCATAGAGATGATCCTCCTTCCTCACGAGATGTTCCGCCAAAGGAACAAAACCTTCCTGCTTACCATCGGTGACCCTATAACCCCAGAGGAAATCACAAATTCAAATGAGACCCCTCAACAGTGGTGCGACAAAATAAGAGAGATAGTTTACAGTTATGGAGAAAGTAATCCAGCCAATAGATAGAGATCTCATCAAAAGGGAGCTCACGCCTGAAAAATTCATAGGCAAGACCCGCAAGGGAGACAATATGATCTTTGAGGTCACCGCAGAGGATTCTCCATTCACCATGAGGGAAATAGGAAGGCTCCGCGAAATCTCCTTCCGCCTTGGTGGCGGGGGAACCGGGAAGGCCTGTGACATCGACGAGTTTGATACCGACCCTCACGACGCCTACAAACAGCTTCTGGTATGGGATACCGATAATCAGGAGATAATAGGAGGTTATCGCTATATCGTTTGCAGCGCACTTCCTACCGAAAAAATGGCAACCACGGAAATTCTCTCTTTCTCCGACCAGTTCAAGAAGGAATATCTGCCTTGGACAATTGAACTGGGCAGGTCTTTCATCCAGCCGAACTACCAGAGCGCAAACATCCGTCGAAAGAGTATCTACGCCCTCGACAATCTCTGGGACGGTCTTGGAGCACTCGTGGCCAAATACGAGAACATTAAGTATTTCTTCGGCAAGGTCACGATGTATACCGGATACAACAGCAGAGCCAGGAATACCCTTCTCTGCTTCCTGCACAAGTACTTCCCGGATCCGGACCATCTGGTTACCGCCTACAAACCTCTCGAGGGCATCGCTGAGGATCCTTATATCAATTCCCTTTTCGAGGGCCTTGAATACAAGGAAGCCCTCAAGGTAATGCAGAAAGAGCTGAAGGCCAACGGGGAGAACATTCCTCCGCTGATTCATTCATATATGAACCTGTCCCCTTCCATGAAGGTGTTCGATACCGCCATCAACGACTATTTCGGCGGTGTAGAAGAGACCGGAATACTGATAAAGATCTCAGATATCTATCCCGAGAAGATAGACCGCCACGTCAAGCCTATCCGCAGATGGGCCCTGGACAAAAAATACAAGTGGTGGAACAGGTTTAAAAAGCATACCAACCGATAGCCGAGCGCACTACCTTGGCCTGCCGGTAAGTGGAAGAGATGTCATGAAGGATTTTCATGGCATCGCTTTTTGTTCTGAAATCCCCTATGTGGACCATAAAGAACGGTGCTTTGTATGAGCGGTAAACATTCAGGCTGGGATATGTATTCTTCAGCGATCCGGCGATACCGGAAGAAGCTCCCCTCGCATTCTTTCCGTTGCTGGAATAGACGAGTATCTTGTAGCCGTAACTTTTCTTGGAAGAGGCTGAAGCATTGTAGCGGTCAAAGGCCTGCCTGACCTGGTCAGTCTGGTCTATAACCGCACTACCGCCTCCTTCAGAAGAAAGCAATGAGAACACGGAGGTATTTACCAGGGACGAATCAACAAGACTCAAGTCCTTTACGGCCGTGGTGTCCTGGGCTCCCAAATTCAGGGAAAAGGCTAATGCGAAAACCGCCAGCAAAAATATTCTCTTCATAACGTTACTTTTTCCAAACGGAACGGGCTTGCTTTATCAAATCCGCCACAGGTATGTTTTTCTTCTCCATGGGTACCATGAAGAGTCCGGATCCCGCCATAGCACTCAAATCCACTGTAAAGTCCTTGTAATCAGGACGGACTCCTCTCTGGAACTGTTCCAGGAAGAACAACGCGTTTTCTACTGTAACCCTAACCTTTATACGGTTGGAGGAAATGCTTCTTGGCGAAAGCTCCACCTCATCGTCTGAGGTAATGGTTGCTATCTGCTTGCCATTCTGATAGACATATCCCGTCATTCTCCTTACCTTGACCTTTGCTCTCAGGGGATTGTCCACATCAACCATCAGCACGGCATCCACACTTTTCAGGGAAGATGGAGTCACTTTCTCCAGCTTTATGCCTTTAACCTGTATGTCCTTGTACCTGTCAGCACACGATGGCAATAGCCAAACCATGGCAAAAGCAGCCAGCAAAAACAAAAAGGCTCTATTTCTTGGCACAACAATTCTCACACCACAAAGTTAAAAATCTTATCTTTGTCAAGCAAATACTGCAAAATGGACCTTAAAATTTACATAGAGACATACGGATGCCAGATGAATGTGGCAGATTCCCAGGTTGCCTCAGCCATACTGAAAGCTTCCGGCTGCAGCTTTACGGAAGATATCACCCAAGCGGATGTCATCCTCATCAATACCTGTTCCGTCAGGGACAACGCTGAAAAAAGGGTGTTGGGACGCCTGGATGTATTCCGTCTGGAAAAGAAGAAACGCAACGTTACCGTTGGAGTTCTTGGCTGTATGGCCCAGAGACTCAAGGAAAGACTTCTGGAAAACCCGGCCGTGGACTTTACCATAGGACCCGATTCCTACCGTAGCCTGCCTGCCGTGATTTCTTTCATCCGCGACCATGGAGGCAAGATGACGGAAACCAATCTTTCCATACAGGAGACTTACGCAGACATCGAGCCTGTCAGAACAGACAGCAACGGCGTTTCCGCCTTCATCTCCATAATGAGGGGCTGCAACAACCTCTGCTCCTACTGCATCGTGCCTTTCACAAGAGGAAGGGAAAGAAGCCGTGATCCTAAGAGCATTGTCGCTGAGGCGGAACAGCTTGCAAAAGAAGGTTACAAAGAAATCACACTTCTCGGACAGAACGTGGATTCCTACAACTGGACAGACCCGGAAAACACCACCCGCAAGGTTAATTTCTCCCAGCTTCTGGAACTTGTCGCCATCGCCTGTCCAAAGATGAGGATCCGTTTCCAGACCTCTCATCCTAAGGATATCCGCAAAGGAGTACTCTACACCATGGCGATGTATCCTAACATCTGCCCTCACATCCATCTGCCGGTCCAGAGCGGAAGCACCCGTCTTCTGCAGAAGATGAACCGTAAATACACCAGGGAAGATTATCTTCAGAAGATCAGTGATATCAGAAACATTATGCCGGACTGTGCCATAACCACCGATATCATTGCCGGATTCTGTTCGGAAACCGAGGAAGACCACAAGCAGACACTGAGCCTTATGCAGGAAGTGCAGTACGACAGTGCCTTCATGTTCCAGTATTCCCAGAGGCCTGACACCCTTGCCGCCAAAAGATATCCGGACGATGTTCCTGAAGAGGAAAAGACACGCCGTCTAAACGAGATCATAGCTCTCCAGAACACTCTCAGTCTCAAATCCAACCAGAAATGTATCGGCCAGACCTACCAGGTCCTTGTCGAGGGGCCTTCAAAACGTTCTGAAGACCAGATGACGGGCCGTACTCCTCAAAACAGGTTCTGCGTATTCGACGCCAAAGACGCCAAACCGGGAGACTTTGTATGGGTCAAAATCCTCACCTGCACCCAGGCCACCCTTATGGGAGAAATCGTGGAACAACCCAAATCGCTGATAGAAAAAGCTGAAGAAACAATAGAAGAAGGTCTCAACGAAATCAAGGAAAAAATCAAAAAACGCATTATCCGCAGCAAAAAGCCAAATAACAAATAATCCTAAAAATCCATAGATATGACAAAGATGCTCACCAGATACAAGGGCAACCTCCGCAACGAGGTCACCCATCTCCAAAGCGGAACAACCATCCTCACCGATGCTCCTCTGGACAACCACGGCAAGGGAGAGAGCTTCTCCCCCACTGACCTTCTGGCCTCTTCCCTGGGCTGCTGCATGCTCACCATTATGGGCATCAGCGCAGAAAGCTACGGCTTCTCCCTTGAAGGCACTACCGTAGAAACTGAAAAGATAATGGGCACAGACCCTAGGCGTGTCGTTGAAATAAAGATAGACTTCCACTTCCCTGAAGGCAGCAATTTCACTCCTCAGCAAAAGCGCGTCATCGAGTCTGCCGCCAAGACCTGCCCTGTCGCCAACAGCCTTCACCCTGACCTGAAGAAGACCATCAATTTCAATTGGTAGTTTTTTTTACATATCTTTGCAGTCCTTTGAGACAATCTGACAATTGATGCCCGGATGGCGGAATTGGTAGACGCGCTGGTCTCAAACACCAGTGGGGTAAAACCTGTGCCGGTTCGATCCCGGCTCCGGGTACTGATACGAAGTTCTCTGAATTTTCAGGGAACTTTTCTTTTTTGCACCCTTCTAACTTGTTGGTTTCTTGAAATATCAAATCAAGCACTTTATTGAACTCGTTGGTTCGATAATTTTTTCCATACCTTTGTTTATAGTTATCCAATAAATGAATTATATGAGTGAAAAATCTATCCTATTCGTTGCTATATCAATTCTTTTCACAATTAGCCTGATTTTTTTCGGCCGTTGCAGCAGTTGCAAAAGCGCCTCGTCGAACAATAGCAAAAATCTAAGTTTCTGGCAGAAAGATGATGAAACTCTATTCTTGTATCTTTTCGATAAATTGCTTGAGAAGAGTAATTACTGTACCGACTTATCTACACTCAACGACAGTGAAAAGATATTTATCACTATGGCAAAATTGGAACAAGAAGTTAATAATGGCGGATTTGACCAGTTCTTCTTCAACACCAATGATAAAATGAATGACATTTTGGTTTCCTCTGCTGAAGCCATCAAAGCCTATGACATAGCCAATTTATGCAAGAAAGCATTAGATATTTATTCAGAACACTCCGACCAAGATGAACCTATCAATGAACTGAATGAATGTGATGAAGCCTTTTATGTTTCCACAGATTATATTACGGCCCTTTGCGTTAAATTCGCCAAGGATAATAAAGAACAGTTTAACTATTGATAGATTTCTCTATTTTGACAAGATAATACGACTTTATTCTATCAGTTTGAATGTGCATAATGGGTCTGTTGGGTCTGGAATATCATCCCTAAGCGCCCATATCCTATCCAAGTCTTCAAGAAATTGGTTTGAAAAATATTTTCCGTGGGTACAAGAAAGACTTTGTAAGTTGCTAAATTTCAAGCACCATACAAAGTCTTTTCCTTTTTATCCCCCAAATTTGGTCACTTTTTGGTCACCATTTTGAAATTGTAGTGGTCCCAGAAAATAAGACCATTGCACCAAGAGGCAGATAAATTGGAATTTATCACTTCCGTCCACTAATCCATCTCTCTATATACTCATAATCATAGCCTTTTGGACCCTCGAAGAAATGTCCAACGTGGTTTGTCTTGGATAATTCAATCTTTTCTTGAACTTGGTCAAAGTTACCTGAGTGTATGTCCATCAATAGATCGTAAATACGGTTAGTTCGTCCCATTGGGCAAAAACTATCAGGATTGGGATTCTCGCTGATGAAACGAGCAATGTCTGCGTCTACGGTATTGAACGTGTCCTCCCATCGGGATACCACATCATCTTCTTTGTAAACAGGAATTTTACCTGTATCAAAGACAACATACTCCTTTAAGTGTACATCCGGAACAGCAAAAGCTCCATTACCCCTTAAACTTTTTGGCCCTTGTTTGCATTCTGGCAACTCAAATATGTCCCACCATAAATCATCAATAAAATACGGCTTAACAGAAAGCTCAACATGCTCCAAGACCAAATGACACAAGCTGAAATAATAGCCAGAATCAACTTTCCAATTGAGATAGTCGTTTTGCTTCCAACCTAATCTCTTTGCTACTTGCTTCCTACACTTATTTGAGATTTTCTCCAATAAATTACGTGCTTTTGATTCTTCTCTTGTCATAATTGGAAAATCAATTATTTAACTCTTAAAGTTAATAATTATTCTCTTGCCTTGCCAGAACTTGATAGTTTTCTGTCACTTATCGGTTACCTTTTGGGATGTAGTGGCAATCCAGGCGACAGCGTCCTCAAGTGGAGTCTGGGTCAGGACATCAGGCTCGATTGGATCATCGCAGAAGATCTCTCCTGTCCTGGCCATGTCGCAGGAAGTGGTGATCAAGAGAGTGTATCCGTCAGCAAGGGCCTTTACTATGTTTGCACTGGCGTATCCGGCAGTAGGAGTTCCAAATGTGCGGACATTGTCCAAGCCGCGGAAACACAGAAGTGTGGCCTCTCCGGAACTGCCGGTCATGTCGTCGGTAAGGATGGCCACCGGTGTCGAAGCAGGTAGTTTTTTGATACTTTTCCCGGACAGGCCGGTCCCCATTAAGATATTCTCAAGAAAGACGGGCTGAGTGCGGGAGCGGCCTTTAAAACGGAGAATGACGTCATCCGGAAGTAAAGGAGAGACGGCGGAAATCATCGGCCACATATTGCCGCCGGTGTTTCCCCGAAGATCCAGGACAACCCCTTTGGCATCCAGATGCCCATGCAGGAAGTCCAGAACCCTGTGAATATAGAGAGAATCAGAGACCTTTACACCCGAATGGGCAGGCAGAACGATGTGGAGAATGCCGTTGTCCAGCAATCCAAGTTCGGGAGCTGTTTCAGGATAGGATGTCGTGTCCTTTACAGGAGGCAACAGGACCGAGTGCTTCCCTCCGGCAACTTTCGCAGCCCGTGATACAGCCTCGTGGGCCTGATCCATCGTGGTAAGGGTTTTAGCCTCAGCCAGAATGGAATCCTTCACTTCTTTCCACTCAGGTCTGTCTGCATACAAGGCCTGCTTATCAAGCAATCTTACACAATGGCGGACATAACCCTCAGGGGTGTTCTGGTTGCCACCGAAAAAGCTGCAAGCCGATACGATGAACAATAATGCGAGCAGCGAAATAATCCTGTTGTGTGTTTCTTTCATGACTGTCCCTGCAAATTTGATTTGTGTTTAGTTGATACAAATATACCACTATTGTTTTAGTGCCATTTGTTTTTTTACTAACTTGCGGATAGTTATGAACGATCTTTATATTAGCCTCTCTAGTCGCATTGCAAGAAGAATGTTCTTTTTGCTGATCTTTATCGCGACAGTTACCTTTTCTTCAGCGCAGGGAAAGTGGGTCTTTAAGGAAAGAACCCTGGAAAGCAACAACAAATACTGGAAAGCAGACAAGAACAAGTTCTACTGGCATAACGGAAGTGTTTATTTTCTCTTCGACGATCCCCCTGCAACAATACTATTTGGACAGGAGAATGACATCGTCATCCCGTACACATTGGTTTTTGACAACATAAAAAACCGCAGAGGAAATGACAGGGCCGCAAGCGGAACTTGGGAAATGTATGGCTATATTCACAGGACAGACGGAACAAGTGCGATTTTCAAAATAGAAATCACAGAGCCATCTCATTTTGAAGGTAACGACCAGGTCATAAGAGGCAAATTGGTGCTTAACGGAGTTTACCCGATAGAGGAAGATGACTACTATGCCAAGAAATCTGAACTGTTTATCACCATATACGCCTATTGGGACAGGACAAGGAGAGACAACAGATATGTGGCATACAAATACCGGTATGTCTACCAGGGGGATGATCAGGCATCAAAAACCAGCGCAGACGAAGATGATGTGGAGGAAAGCAGAACCGGACAGATCATAGAAAAAACCACCGACGCCTCTGATACCTGGGGAGAAGATGAAGGCACTGAGATACCTTGGAAGTGGATTGGAATGGGAGTGGCAGTTATTGGTGGTGGCGGCGCCGTCATCATCGGAACAAGCCGAAAGAAAAAGAAAAATAATAACAAGAAGAAGTCTAAGACCACACAATCCAATAAAAATAAAGAAGAGAAAAAGGATGAAGAGAAGGAAAAGGACCACAGCCGCTACAGGATGGTTCTCTACAAGGATTTCGGAGACACCCTAGTTGCGGGAGATCCGCCAAGGATAATAGGAGCAAGGATCGAAGAAATAAACGTATATGGAGAGAAGATAGACAGGCCGGACCTTACTGAAAGGATTACCATCAAGGCGGAGGAGAATTGCGCTGTAAGCAAAGCCACAACCAACGGCAAGTACAAGCTTTGCCACATTGCAGCATCCGAAGCCCCGGCTGAAGGAGAACTTGGGCAGGCAAAAGTCAAGTTTGTTTTCAGCTCGGAAACCGGAACTCTCATCAACCATGTTGTGTTCAAGGTTGCGCCAGCCACCGAAATCGTTGTTGATGAGGGCATCACGTTCGAAGCCGGAGGAGGAAAGACCCAGTTCATGGAGTTCGGTATAAACAATCTGGCTTCTGAAGTGCTTGGAATCGATATCTCTCTGGATGGAGGCGGAGACAAGTATTTCCAGACAGAACTCCTAAAAGACAAGGAAATACCGTCAAAGTTCAGGATAAACATCACCGAATGCGGAGTCCTCACCGAAGATGAAAAGAAGAATGCGGTTCCTGGTGATGCGGACCGCTTCAGATGCAACATATCTGTAAAAGTTGACGGAAAGGAAAAACCTCTCGAGGCAGAATTCTATATCTACCGAATGCATCTGGGAGTGATGCTCAATGTCAAAGCCCTCAAGGCATATCTGGTGGATTACAAAAGCACCCTGGAGGAAGAGATCCTGGTCAGCGACCCGAAGGCAAGGAAGAAATGGGGAGAGAGCAAGACTACATTCAAGCTCATCGCCGAGGACAAGAAGACCGGGGATATCAGAGCCGTACTGCCGGATGCAGAGCCTGTTTTCACATTCGAAGACATTCCGGAAGAAAACGTGCTGTTCAAAGACAAGTTCGGGAATGACGTGCCGTCACCTTGCGCCCTGATGAACTTCAAGTTTGAGCTCCAGGATGTATATACAGACAATACCGTAATGGGTGTCATACATTCCGGTGGCGGCGGATTTCTCCCTCCGAACAGGGCCAAGGCAAAGGTTACCCTGAAAGTATCCTACAACGGAAAGACCTATGAGAACACCACCAATGTTCTGATAATCTCT
>CADAOA010000006.1:0-84284 GCA_902789435.1 uncultured Bacteroidia bacterium
GGGGAGAAGGTTTCCATCTGGAAGATAATCGCGATAGTTGCAGGAATCGCGGGAGTTTTCTTTTTGAGCGGGGGAATAACAGGAGAGAAGATATCGCTGACAGGCCTGATCCTGGTGTTGGTTACTGTCATAACATATCCTACGTATGTGGTGGGGGTTAACCAGACTCCCGTGGTGATGAGGATGAACGGGATGAAGCAGACTTTCCTGGTCCTGTTTTTCTCGGCGATAATCTTTTTTGTGAACGTGCTGGTCAAGGGAGCGCATTTTTCTCCGCTGTCAACCTCCTATCAGTGGGAATATGCCATCGCCCTGGCAATCATCCCGACTCTGGTGAGCGACTTTGCCCTTATCTACGCCATCCAGATGGCCGGCTCTACGATTACCGCAATCCTTGGCTGCATGGAACCTCTGGTGGCGGTGATTTGCGGAGTGATTTTCTTCGGGGAGACATTCACGGCTAATTCCCTTGCCGGAATGCTGCTGGTTTTTGCCGCCGTCTTCATCATTATCCTCTGCTCCCGTCCTCGTAAACAATGATTTTTCTTACATTTGTCCTATTAAAGAAATCTTGTAACAATAATCACCGATATGAAAAGTTTGAAAGGTACAAAGACCGAAAAGAACCTGCTCTGCGCATTTGCAGGCGAGAGCCAGGCCAGAAACCGCTACACTTTCTTTGCAAGTGCCGCTAAGAAAGAGGGTTATGAGCAGATAAGCGCATTCTTCACCGAGACCGCGGACAACGAGAAGGAGCACGCCAAGAAGTTCTTCAAGTTCCTTGAGGGCGGAATGGTGGAGATCACTGCATCTTTCCCGGCAGGAGTCATTGGCTCTACAGCCGACAACCTGAAGGCAGCCGCTGACGGAGAACTCGAGGAGTGGAAGGTTGCATATCCGGAGTTCGCCAGGATCGCAAAGGAAGAGGGCTTCCCTGAGATAGCAAAATGCTTCAAGGAGATAGCCGTCGCCGAGAAGGCTCACGAGAAGAGATACCGCGCCCTTCTGAAGAATCTCAAGAGCGGAAAGGTATTCGAAAAGGACGAGGTTGTTGTATGGAAGTGCCGCAACTGCGGATATGTATTCCGCGGAAAGAACGCTCCTAAGGAGTGCCCTGCCTGCAAGCATCCTCAGTCATACTTTGAGGTAAAGTGTGAGAATTACTAAAAACAGTACCGTTTGAAAGAAGATTCCCAGGGAAAGCCATCTGCCGGTTTTGGCAGGCGGCTTTCCTCTTGTGTTAAAGACTCCATACCTGGGGCCCTGAAGACTATGTGGTGGGTGATAAGGATCACCGCCATAGTCTCTGTCATCATATATATTCTCAGGCTGACCGGAGTCCTGCCTATTCTGGGGCGGAGCCTTGAGCCTGTGATGAGTTTCATCGGTCTGCCCGGGGAAGCCTCCCTGGCTTATGTAAGCGGTTATTTCGTAAATGTCTACTCGGCGATAGCAGCCAGCGCATCCCTGAACCTTTCAGCCCGCAGCGTGACCATTCTGGCGGTGCTGGTGCTTTGTTCCCACAATATGATCGTGGAGACGGCGGTTCAGAAGAAAACCGGGTCTTCCGCCCTATGGATAGTGCTGGAGAGGACTTTCGGAGGGCTGTTTCTAGCCTTTGTGCTTAACAGGATACTTCCTGCTGAGGAGCAGGGGAGAATAGGGACGGTGGTTAACGAGCAGATCACCCTGGCCTCCAGCATCGGGCCCTGGGCTCTCTCGCTTCTGAAGCTCTGTCTGAAAATGAGTGTGCTGATTCTTCTTTTGTCAATCATTCAGCAGATTCTGAACGAGTTCGGCATAATGAAGGTCCTGACGGACATCATCCGCTGGCCGCTTAAGCTTTTCGGCCTTCCGTCAGATACTTCCTTCCTCTGGATTGTGGCCAACACCCTTGGCCTGGCATACGGAGCAGCCGTAATGTTCCAGGAAAAGGAGAGGGGACGCATATCGCAGAGAGACATACAGCTTCTCAACACCCACATCTGTATATCCCACAGCAATATTGAGGATCTTGTACTATTTGTTTCGGTCGGCGGTATCTGGTGGGTAATACTCCTTTCAAGGTGGGCTCTGTCTCTGCTTCTGGTCTGGATACAGAGACTTGTTTTTCATATTCGCGACAGATTTACTAAATTTGCAGGCTAACTATACTTGTATCATTTTATGGAGAGAATCAGGGTTCTGATTGCCGGAAGCGGTCCGGCCGGTTACACTGCTGCGATTTATGCCGCAAGGGCTAATTTGTCACCGGTCATTTACAGCGGAATGGAACTTGGCGGGCAGCTTACGACCACTACTGTCGTGGAGAACTTTCCGGGTTTCCCGGAGGGTGTGGACGGAACTGTCCTTGTGGATAATATGAGAAGGCAGGCCGAAAGGCTGGGTACGGAGATCCGTACCGGTACAATCACTTCCTGCGACCTTTCCTCCCGTCCTTTCAAGCTGACGGTGGATTCAAGCGTGGAAGTTGAGGCAGATTCCCTGATTATCGCCACCGGAGCCAGCGCCAAGTATCTCGGTATTCCAGGAGAACAGGAGTTCAGGGGAAGCGGTGTCAGTGCCTGCGCCACCTGCGACGGATTCTTCTACCGCAAGCAGGACGTGGCTGTCATCGGAGGCGGGGATACCGCCTGCGAAGAGGCTGTGTACTTGTCTGGCATGTGCAAAAAGGTGTATATGATAATCCGCCGCGACCAGATGAGGGCTTCAAAGGCGATGCAAGGGAAAGTGGCCTCCAGAGAGAACATAGAAGTCTTGTGGAACAGTCTTCCAAAAGAGGTTGTCGGAGACCTTAAAGGCGTAAATGGCATAAAGATTGAAGACAAGATTACCGGAGCAGAGAGGACAGTGCCTGTGTCCGGAGTCTTTCTTGCAGTCGGCCATCACCCTAACTCAGAGGTTTTCGCCCCTTGGATAAAGACAGACAAGGAAGGTTACATACAGACACTTTCGGATTCTCCGAAGACCAATGTCGAAGGCGTATTTGCCGCTGGAGACGTTGCGGATGTGCATTATAAACAGGCTATTACGGCTGCTGCTTCCGGATGCCGGGCTGCTATTGAGGCGGACCGCTTCCTGCAGGGCCAATAACGTGATATGAAGATGAGAAAAATAAAAGTTACCACCATTGCCCTGATAGTTCTGACGACCCTTTCCGGTTGCAAGAGTTATTATGAGTCCCTGTTCAGAACCCAGGATCTGGATGAGAGATTCAGGGGAGCAATGTATTATTACGGAAACGGCAAGTACCGCAAGGCCGCGTCTTTGTTCGAGAGTATGATTTTCCTGAGCCAGGGAACGGATAAGGAAGACAGCGTCCAGTTCTACAACGGTATGAGCAATTATCGCTACGGAGACTATATCACTGCCGAGCAGAACTTCAACAAATTCCTCGAGGTCTTTCCTAGAAGTGCTATGGCAGAAGAGGCCAAATTCTTGAGGATCAAGTGTCTGTACGAGGGAACATACAGATGGGAGCTGGACCAGGTTCCAACCCAGAAGGCTATGGCTACCATTGCCGAGTTCATGTACGACAATCCTCAGAGCGAGTATTTCGACGTGTGCAAGGCTATGCTGGACGAGTTCAACGAGAGGCTTGACAGAAAGGCATACGAAAGCGCCAAGCTCTACTACACGATGAAGGACTACAAGTCTTCCCACTATGCGCTGAGGACTGTCCTCCGGGACAATTCAGATAACCGCTATCGCGAGGAAATCCTTTACTATACTGCAATGTCATCCTATAAATATGCCTTCAACAGTATCAAGGAAAAGCAGAAAGAAAGGTATATGACGTTCATCGACGACTATTACAACTTCATCGGGGAATTCCCGAGGGTTAGTGAGCGTAAGGAGCTCGACCAGCTCTTCATCAGGGCTCAGAAAGTTGTCGGTCTCAAGGCCGGACTGGATTCCGCCCAGGTTGCGGCAGCTGCCCAGTTGGCAAAGGAAGATGCCGTTGCTACAAAGTCGTCCAAGAACATCAGGGCAGACAAGAAGAACACCAGGAAGGCGATCAGGGAAGCCAAGAAGGCTGTTCGCGAAGCTGAAAGCCGCAGTGCCGTTGCAAGGAAGGTGAACGAGGAGACTTCCGGCACCCAGCGCCAGAACGAAAGGCGCAAGGCCCGTAAGGAAAGGGAGGAGGCTTTGAAGATTTATGAGCAGGCCAAGGCTAAGGCCAAAGAAAAGGCAGAAGAAGAAAAGAAAAAATAATAATCTGAAACAGAATATATTACAATATGGAAGAGAAGAAATCAACAAAGGTTCCAGACAATACCGTGACAAGAGACGTCATCAAGCTCAGCGAACCTACCGGAAACATCTACGAGTCTGTAGTAATCATTGCAAAGAGGGCTAACCAGATAGCTGCCGAGCTCAAGAAGGAGCTCAGCGACAAGCTTGAGGAGTTTTCACAGAGCAATGTTGCAGACACTCTGGAGGAGACCTATGAGAACCGCGAGCAGATAGAAATATCACGTCACTACGAGAAACTCCCTAAGCCTACCCTTACGGCTATCAAGGAGTTCCAGGATGGAGAAATTTACTGGCGCAAGATAGAGTCTTAGTGCTTAGGAGGCTGACCATACAGAACTATGCTCTCATAGAGAGCCTTGACATCGAGTTTCCTGACGGTCTGGTGATTATGACAGGAGAGACAGGTGCCGGCAAGTCCGTCTTGCTTGGCGCCGTTTCTCTTTTATCGGGAGAGCGTGCGGATAAGGCTATTCTCCGCGATGAGGGCCGAAGCTGTGTGGTCGAAGGAGTTTTTGACGTTGAGGGGAAGGAGAAGATCCTGCGACGTGTCATATCCGGAGGAATGCGGTCACGCTATTTTGTGGACGACTGTCCGGTAAGCTCCTCCGAAATGGAAGAGGAAGCTTCCCGTCTTGTGGATATTCACGGCCAGAGGGACAATCTCCTGCTTGCTGACAGGCAGTGGCAGCTAGACCTTATAGACGGATATTGCGGCAATGAGTCTCTTGTCCGCAAATACAAGACTGAATACGAGGCCGTGAGAGACCTAGAAAAAGACTTGGCGGAAGTTGAGAAACAGATCGCAGAGGCAGAAAAGGATACGTCAGGTAAGCTCTCGGACTTGAAAAAACTCAGGGACGCATCCCTTAAGGAGGGAGAATCGGAGGCTTTGGAAAGCGAGCTTTCCCTGCTGGAAAACGCGGAGAGCCTCAAGGAGAATTCTTCACAGGCAGCTTCCTTGCTGGACGGTGAAGATGGTTCCGTGATACATAATCTGAGGGAGGCTGAAAGATGCGTGGAAAAATGCTCTTCCTATGCCCCGGCTCTGGAAGATCTCAGGCGCCGGCTTGAAAGCTGCCGTATAGAATGCAAAGACATATCTTCTGATATAGAGGCCTTTGCTGAAGGCATTGCCGCATCTCCCGCAAGACGTTCCCAGATTGAGGAAAGGCTGGGAGACCTCTACTCCCTGATGAAAAGATTCGGTGTGAAGGATGAGGCCGCACTCATCTCCCTTAGGGATGAACTCTCCAGGACGGCTATTGGAACAGAAGACCTTACGGACAGGAAAAACGAGATACTTCTATCTCTTTCCCGCTGCAGGAACAATAGAGGAAAACTATCGGCCGAGCTTTCAGAAAAAAGAAAGAAAGGTGCTGCAAGGATGGAGAAAGTTTTGCTGGGAATGATTAAGGATATGGAAATGCCTTCCGCCAGCCTTTCCGTAGATATGGAGACTTTGGAAGAGTTCACTCCTTCAGGGCAGGACAGGGTTCAGATACTTTTCTCCGCCAACCCTAAGGAAAAACTGGTTCCCCTGGAAAAGGTTGCCAGTGGAGGCGAGTTTTCACGAATAATGCTGTGCATCAAGAGCCTGATGGCATCCTTCAGGAAAATGCCTACGATGTTTTTCGATGAAATAGATGTAGGTGTGAGCGGAAGCGTAGCGGACAAGATGGGACGCCAGATTGTGAAGATGGGGCAGATGATGCAGGTGTTTTCCATAACCCATCTGCCGCAAGTGGCATCCAAGGGGAATGCCCATCTTCTGGTTTACAAGGAGGCTGACAGGGACGGGCGCTCTACCATCCGCCTGAGATATCTCAAAGGACGGGAGAGGGTAATGGAGATAGCGCGCCTTCTGAGCGGGGAAAAGACTACACCTGAGGCGGTTGCAAACGCCGAAGTGCTTTTGGAAACAAATAAATAAAATTCAGATATTATGAGATTAATTATCCAGAAGTCGTATGCAGATATGTCCAAATGGGCTGCATCGCTGATTCTTAAAAGGATTACAGACTTCAATCCTACCCGGGAACGTCCTTTCGTGCTTGGACTTCCTACCGGATCCACTCCAATAGGCACCTACAAGGAGCTGGTGAACTTCTACAGGGAAGGCAAGATTTCCTTCGAGAACGTGGTTACTTTCAATATGGATGAGTATGTCGGAATACCGGAAGACCATCCTGAAAGCTACCATACTTTCATGAGGGAGAATTTCTTCCGCCATATCGACATTCCTGAGGAAAATATCAACATTCTTGACGGCAACGCCAAAGACCTTCTGGCTGAATGTGCCCGCTATGAAAACAAGATCAAGTCATATGGCGGAATACATCTGTTCATGGGCGGAATAGGTCCTGACGGTCATATAGCTTTCAATGAGCCTGGCTCATCCCTGACCAGCCGTACTCGCCTGAAATGTCTGACAACAGACACTATCATCGCCAACTCAAGGTTCTTCAACCACGATATCAACCTGGTGCCTAAGACAGCTCTTACGGTTGGAGTGGGAACGATTATGGATGCCGAGGAGGTTTTGATATTGGTTAACGGCCATAACAAGGCAAGGGCTCTCCGCCACGCCATCGAGGAGGGTATAAGCCAGATGTGGACCGTTTCCATTCTCCAGATGCACAAGAAGGGAATAATCGTATGCGACGATGCCGCTACCGTTGAACTCAAGGTAGGCACCGTAAACTATTTCAAGGATATAGAAAAGGGAGAATTCTAGCGCGACGTAATGGTGTAGTCAGGATTGAAAGATACCTGGGTAGCCGCCGTGTTGAACCATCCTCCTCCAGGATATTTGACGAACTTGAATTTCTGCTGCAGCATATTATGTTGCAGCAGATTGTTTTCCATATACTCTGTAGCCGTGGCATTGAATGGATTCTCCGCATATTCCCTCATTCCCAGAACGGAATTGCGGCAGAACAGGTAGACGATGTCGAATCCGCTGAAAGCATTGGCGCTCGGTTCCCTGTTGTAGAGGGAGCGGTAGCGGCGGATGAACTGCTTTACCTCGTTCCTGTCCAGGTCCACGTTGTAAGGCATGCAGAGCTGGAGGTTATACTTGAAGTAAAGGTTCATGTCCAGAGTCTCGAAACCCTTCCACCTGGAATTGGCGAACAGAACAACCTTCTCCGGAGGTATCATCTTGATGTCCAGGTTCCTGAGAGCTTCTGCGGCGTATGACTCGGCGGTGGTCAGGATAACCACTACGTTCTCCCTGTCCCTTCTCATATAGGACAGAGCTCCTATACCTCCCGCGTTATCTACATATATGCCCCTTTCTTCAAGGGCGGTCTTTAGCATATCACCCAGAGGACCCATCGACGATTCAGAATTGTAAACCAGTATCACGTTAGGGTTCTGGCAGGTGTGGTATTTCTCAGCGATCATTTCAGCCATAGCCTCAGCCTGTCTCTTTTTTGAAAGGGCTGCCTGGAAAAGATATGGACTCTCTTCCAGAAGCGAGTCTGCGGCTGCGTCCAGAGGTGAAATCACAGGTATCCTGAGCCGGTTGGCAACTGGCATGAATTCCTTGAGGGCATCGTAACGGATAGGGCCGATGATCATGTCGGATTCCTCTATCTTACCGCTCTCGGCGATTGAAGTCAGGTTATCCGAAGCATAGTCTATGACATTGAGGTGGATGTTTCCACCGTCGCGCTTGATCTGCTCCAGTGCCATCAGGGCTCCGCTGTAGAAGTCCATGTAATTTGCGTTTGCCTTGCCTTCGGAATTCAGGGGAAGGAGAAGTGTGATGGTCCTGGTCTTTGTCTTGTCCACAACCGGCATGGTGTAATTGTCATATGTATATTCCGGAGTGGTGGTGGTATCCGTCTCGACAGGTTCAGGGTCGGTTTCAGGATTATCTGTTTTGCCGGAAGGATCCGTTTCAGCGATATAAGGTTCAGACTTCTGTTTGATAGGAATCTTCAGCTCCATTCCAGTCTTGACTTTCCTCTTCTTCTTTATATTGTTGAATGCAAGGATCTCTTCAGGGGTAACGCCATATTTCTCTGCGATTTCGTCAAGGTCCTCATACCATTTTACCTTGTGGGTCAGGTAATTCTGCGGTTCCTGATTCTGAGGATTTTCCTCAGTGACCGTAACGTCACTCTCTTGTTTCTTTGCCGAATTCAGGGCGCTGACAGGGATGTAGAGCAGCTGGCCTGCCTTAAGACCATCGCTGATTATGGGGTTATGCCTCTGGAGTTCGTCAGAGGTAATGTTGTATGCCTTGCAGATAGAGTAGATGGTTTCTCCCTTTTTGACATTGTGCACATACATCTTCTCTCCCTTGACGCTCACTATCTGGTCTGATATAGTGACTTTCACCTGAGAAAGGGCAAGGGTAGGACACCCCGCCATCATCAGGATAATGGAGGCTGCCAGGGCAAACCGGTGGATCATACTTTTTGCCTTCATAATCTTGCAAGCATATTCTTGATGTTTTCTTCTATCCTTTCAAATACATGGTCGTCGTAAGGCTGCCTGGTGAATTCCTCGGCGGTGACGGCCTCGTAGAGTTCTATGTAACGGTCTGAGATGCCGGCAACTATACTGTCTGTCATTTCCGGAACCTTTTCTCCTGCCCTTCCCTGGAATCCGTTGTCCATCAACCATTCCCTTACGAATTCCTTGGAAAGCTGCTTCTGGGGTTCGCCCTTGTCGAATCTCTCCTGGTATCCTTCCAGATAGAAATACCTGGAAGAGTCAGGGGTGTGGATCTCGTCCATCAGGCAAACCTCTCCGTCCAGCAGTCCGAACTCATACTTTGTATCTACAAGTATCAGGCCTCTCTGGGCTGCTATCTCGGTTCCTCTTTCAAACAGTTTCAGGGCTGCTTCTTCAACTTTGGAGTAGATATCCGCAGGAATCAGGCCTTTGGCTATGATTTCCTCCTTTGAGATATCCTGGTCATGTCCACCGATTTCAGCCTTGGTGGTAGGGGTGATGATGGGGTGGTCAAACTTCTGGTGCTCGCGCATCCCGTCCGGAATGTCCACTCCGCAGATCTGCCTTGCCCCAGCCTTGTAGCTTCTCCAGGAACTTCCTGTAAGATACCCTCTTACGATCATCTCCACCGGAAGAGGCTGGCATTTGTAGCCTACGGTAACCATTGGATCCGGGCAGGCTATCTTCCAGTTGCGTACGATATCCTGGGTAGAGTCCAGGAACTTGGCGGCTATCTGGTTGAGAACCTGTCCTTTGTAAGGGATTCCGCGAGGCAGCACAACGTCAAATGCGCTGATGCGGTCCGTTGCCACCATTACCATGTATTTGTCTTTGATAAAGTACACGTCGCGGACCTTTCCTGTATATTTTCCGGTAAGGTCCTTGAAATCGAAATCGGTTCTTACAATGGAATCCATATAGCTATAAGGTGTTTATGAAGTCTTCAAGTTTTTTTGCAAAGGCCTCCCATCCGAGTTCTGCCTTCAGACGGGATATGTTGCGAAGATACTCTTCTTTCCTGTTTTCTGCAAAGTATTTCTCTATGCTTCGGGCCACGTCCTGTGGCGTGAGGCCATCGGTGAGCATTCCGGTTCCGGCCTTGCCCACGCTTTCCACGAGACCTCCCACCGGAGTGGTGACCAGGGGAACGTCGAAATTCCAGGAGATGGAACTGATTCCGCTCTGGGTTGCGGAACGGTAAGGAAGCACACTCAGGTCCGCGGCGCTGAAATAAACTTTCACGTCCCCGTCGGGGATGTATCTGTCGTGGAGAATGAGATTGCCTCTGACAGGAGCAAATCTTTCAGATTCGATGATCTGGCGATATTTCTCAAAGCTGCCGTAGGCTTCTCCGGCAACGATGAGCGTATATGAGCGGTCAAGCAGAGGCAGGGCTTCCAGAAGGATGTCCAGACCCTTATAATCCCTTATTAACCCGAAGAACAGAAGGACTTTGCGTCCAAGGATCTCCTCATCTGTCCCCTGCATTCCCAGCTGACGGCGGGCCTGGAGGGTATCCATCCTCTCTCCGAAGTTAGAGTAGAGTGGGTGTGGAATCGTGGTGCTTTTGACATCTGGACAAATCTCCTTGAGTTGTTCCTCCACGGCGTGGCTGAGCGTAACAATCCCGCTCTGCCGTTTAACAAAGTATCTGGCGAGCGGGATGTCGAAGAAATGTTTTTCGTGCGGAATAATATTGTCCGCGATGGCCACCGTGCGGAATTTTCCGCTTTCTCCATAGCCTTGCTTCTGAAGCAGTCTTGCCGTCTTGGCGCAAACTCCTCCAAGAGAAGGGGCGAAGTAACTCATCCAGTATCTTGTCAGGAGGACATCCGGACGGAAGGCTGCGATGGCTTTGGCGGTGGGCTTGTAAGTCAGAGGATTGGCTGTGTCCAGGATAGCCTGGCTTTCTACCGGCAGAGCCGTGTCTTCCGGGGTTACTTTCTGCGTCTTGCCTGGAAACAGGAAACCGGGATACTGCCTTTTGAAGTTGAACGCCTTTACGGTGTGCTTTTTGGAAAGCTCCTTCAGCAAGTAGGTGTTGAACTGCGATATCCCTCCCCTGAACGGGTAAAAGCAAGAAAGTATTGCAATCCTCATCGGCGGCTACTTTGCCTGTGTTTCCTCTGTCTTGGTTTCGGTTTCAGTCTCGGAGGAAACGGCCTTTTTCTTGTTCTTTATATACTCCTCGTTGAGGCCTTCGATGATGTCGTTAGTGATGTCCAGATTAGGGTCTCCCTGGAATACTCCGGTAAGGATGAGGGCGTATTTCTTCTCTTCGTTGTACTTCTTTACGAAAGTCTCTATGGCATCCATTACCTTGTTCATCATAACAGCGTTTTCCTCCTGGATTTCAGCCTCTTTCTGTGCGCTGAGATTCTGGAGGTCTGCCTGGCGGTTACCAAGTACGCGGTTCTTCTCCTCAGCCTCTGACTGGGTCATGAGTCCCTTCTGTATCTTGTTCTGGAAGTCCTTTATGTCTCTCTCGAAAGCCCTTCCCTTTGCCTGAAGGTCATTCTGGATTTTCTGTACCTTTTCCTCGAGCTCGCTCTTAAGGTCGTTGAACATATCGAACTTGGCCACGATGGAATCCAGCTGGATATAAACTATGCTTCCTGCCTGAGGGGCGGAAGTCTGTCCCTCTGATACGGTAGTGTTGTTTGTTTTCTGGTTGCAGGAAACTGCAAATGCAGCAGCAAGTGCAATGCAAAGAATTGTCTTGATTTTCATATTGATGTATGTTACGTTTTATTGATTTCTGTTAGCAGGGTGCAAATTTAGTAAAAATTACAGCAACTCCCTTCTGTAAGCCCGGATTGTGTTTTCAAGTCCCAGATAAAGGGCATCGCAGATCAGGGCATGGCCGATGGATACTTCCAGCAGGCCAGGAATGGTCCGGGCAAAATACTTGAGGTTGTCCAGGTTCAGGTCGTGGCCGGCATTGAGTCCCAGTCCGCATTCCCCTGCACATACCGCAGCCTTGTAATAAGGTTCGATTGCCTGTTCGCGATTAACGTGATAGTTCCTGGCATAGGCTTCCGTGTAAAGTTCCACGCGGTCGCAGCCGCATTCGGCGGCTCCTTTGATCATATCTTCCACGGGATCGACGAAAATGGATACCCTTATTCCGGCATCCTTGAACATCCGGCAAGTCTTTTTAAGGAAGTCCCGGTTTGAGACGGTATCCCATCCGGCATTGGAAGTGAGAACGTTCTCTGCATCGGGGACAAGTGTTACCTGAGCCGGCAGTACGCTGAGGACCAATTGGTTGAAAGGATCCTTGGGGTTGCCCTCAATATTGAATTCCGTTGTCAGGACGGGTTTCAGGTCAAGTACGTCCTGTCTTCTGATGTGCCTTTCGTCCGGTCTTGGGTGGACTGTAATCCCCTGGGCGCCGAACTTCTCGCAGTCCAGGGCGCATTTGAGGACATTCGGCATATTGCCTCCCCTGGCATTTCTCAGGGTGGCTATTTTGTTTATGTTTACGCTAAGTCTTGTTTCCATATTTGACAAATTTATGAAATTATGCCTAACTTGCGAAAAATTGGTGCTTATGAAAGTTGCAATTTTCGGAAGAACGGTTTACAGGACATCTCTTCCAAAGCTTTTGGAAGTGCTCAGGATTGTGGAAGAATCCTCTTCCCAGGTCTATTTTTACGAGCCTTTCTTCCGATACATTACACAAATATGCCCGTCTTTCAGTTTCAGGGGTGCGGAATTCTTTTCCTCTGCGGGAGAGCTTCCGGAAGATACCGGCCTTCTGCTGTCCCTGGGAGGAGACGGAACATTCCTTTCCAGCGTTCCTCTGGTAGTGGGGCGAAAGATTCCGGTTGCCGGCATTAATTTCGGGCGGCTGGGATTCCTTACAACTTCCAAGGTGGAAGGTATTTCATCCCTCCTGGGAGGAAACTTCAAGATTGAAAAGCGGACTCTTCTGAAGATGAACTGTGCCAGCATGCCGGATGGTTTCTGCCCTTATGCCTTGAATGAATTCACCTTGCAGAGAAAGGGGCCGGCGGTTCTGGAACTGGAGATTAAGGTTGACGGAGAGTCTATTCCGCGATATATGGCGGACGGAGTGCTCATCGCCTCCGCGACAGGTTCGACCGCATATTCCATGAGTGCCGGCGGACCTATAGTGATGCCAGGGTGTAAAGTGCTGATAATAGTGCCTATAGCTCCTCATAACCTTAATATCCGCCCTCTGGTTGTTTCTGATACCGCCACGATAGAGGTTGGTTTTTCCACCAGATATGAAGACGCCACCCTGAGTGCGGACAACCGTTCTTTCTCCATTCCGGACGGGGAAAAGGCTGTATTCACGGCATCTTCCAACGATCTTGAAATCGTCAGTCCGGACAATGGTTTTATGGAGGCTCTCAGCAGCAAACTCTATTGGGGGGCTGACTGGCGCAATTCTTTATAGAGGAGTTGGATTAAATTTGCTATATTTGCCGTCTATACACATTTTATGGAAGAGATTTCAAAAATACCGCAGCACGTATCCATAATCATGGACGGCAACGGACGCTGGGCTAAATCAAGGGGCCTGGAGCGTCTGGAGGGGCATAAGGAGGGCGTGGAGAGCGTCCGTGCCTGCCTCGAGTTTGCTGTGGAGATGAAAATCAAATATCTGAGCCTGTTTGCGTTTTCCACTGAGAACTGGGGCCGTCCTTCAGACGAGGTCCAGGGCCTGTGGGCTCTTATGCTCAAGGCGATAGAGAGAGAAACGAAGTATCTGATCAAGAACAGGGTCAGGGTTCTTATGCTGGGCAATCTCCAGCAGCTGGACCCGGATCTGCGTCTGGCCATCGAAGGACTCATGGAGGCCACTTCCGGAGGTCAGGGCACCACTCTGGTGGTTATGATAAACTACAGTGGCAAGTGGGATATTGTCCAGGCCGCCAATCGTTTCGCGGAGGAAAACCCTGGCAGGCAGATGCTTCCGGAAGATTTTGATAAATATCTCATAACTGCCGGAGTTCCTGATCCGGACCTTCTTATCCGTACCAGCGGAGAGGAGAGGATCAGCAATTACATGCTTTGGCAAACCGCATACACAGAGTTTTATTTTACGGATACTCTTTGGCCTGATTTTCGCAAAAAAGAGTTCCGTCTTGCCATTGAGGAGTTCGCCAAAAGAGACAGGAGATTCGGCAAGGTTAAATCGAATAATGAGTGACAGATGAAAATATTTAAGCTGACAATTGCTTGCATTTTGATGATTCTGCCGATGTCTCTGTCCGCCCAGGACGTAGACTATACCAGTCCGAAGACTTATGTCGTAGGTGGAATCAAGGTTTCAGGAATCAAATATCTCAGCGAAGAGCAGATTCTTTCAGTAACGGGAATCAAGAAGGGAGACAAGATAACCATCCCTAGCATAGAGCTTTCTGATATTCTCAAGAGGGTTTGGGCCCAGAGATACTTTTCCGATGCCGGATTCTACATCGACTCTCTTTCAGCTGCCAGGGATACCGTGTGGCTGGGTCTTCGCCTTGCAGAGCGCCCAAGGGTTTCCCGCTGGTTGTTCAACGGAATCCGCAGCGGCCAGAAAGCCGACCTTAACGAAAGGCTGAAACTCAAGAGGGGATCCGAACTCTCTGACTACATCATAGAATCTTCCACCAATATCATAAAGAAATATTTCCATGAGAAAGGCTTCCTCAAGTGCCAGGTCAAGGTGCTTCAGGAGGAGGATCCGGTAGTCCAGAACGCCGTCAGGGTAACTTTCGACATAGACCGCGGTCCTAGGGTTAAGATCGGAAGGATCACTTTTGAAGGTAACAAAAACCTTTCCGAGAAAAAACTGGTCAAGTCCATGAAGCATACCAGGGACAAGAGGCTTATGAACTTCTTCAAATCCAAGAAGTTCAAGGAGAAGGAATATGCTGAGGACAAGGTTAACCTGATCTCCGCCTTCAACGAGCAGGGATATCGCGATGCCAGAATACTGAAGGATACGATATACTATATGGAGGATGACCGCCTTGCCATTGATTTCACACTGGAGGAGGGCGACCGCTACTATTTCAGGGACATAACCTGGACAGGCAACAGCATCTATTCCGCCGACCAGTTGAACAGTGTCCTCAGAATCAAGAAAGGAGACATCTACGATCTCGTCACTATGGACAAGAGGCTCAACGGAGACCCTAAGCAGATGGAGCCGGACGTAAAGAAGATGTACACAGACAACGGCTATCTGTTCTTCAACGTGATGCCTGTGGAGAAGGCTATCCAGAATGACTCCGTAGATGTGGAGATGAGAATGTACGAAGGCAAGCCGGCTACATTCAACAAGATCATAATCAACGGAAATAACATTACCGCCGAGAAGATTGCCAGAAGGGCTCTGTTCACCAAGCCTGGATACCTTTATTCACAGACTGATTTCGAGAGGTCTGTCAGGGAGCTTTCTTCCATAGGCCATTTCAATCCTGAGGTATTCCAGACAGGAGCCGGATACAGTGTGGTTCCGGACCCTAACAAGAACACTGTCGACATTTCATATAACCTGGAGGAAAAGCCGGACAGCCACGTGGAACTTTCCGGTGGCTGGGGAGGAAATACCTTCGTCGGTACTCTCGGATTGAGCTTCAATAACTTCGCAATCAAGAGAGTGTTCAAGAAAAAGGCCTGGAGACCTGTTCCTCTCGGCGACGGACAGAACCTTTCCCTCAGGTTCCAGACCAGCGGAACATATTACACGGCTATGAGTGCAACTTTCGCCGAGCCTTGGCTGCTCGGAAACAAGCCTGTTAGTCTGAGCGTTTCCACTTATTTCACAAGGCAGACAAACTCCACTTATTTCTACAGGAATTCAGACCAGTATATGGAGGTTTACGGTGTGAGCGCAAGCCTTGGCAGCAGGCTTAACTGGCCAGATAATTACTTTGTCCTGTTCCATTCGCTTTCATGGCAGACTTACAAGCTGAGGAACTGGTACTACAACTTCCTGTTCGACACCGGAAAGAGCCACAACTTCAGCTATACCTTGGGACTGGAGAGAAACTCCACGGACCAGCCGATCTTCCCGAGAGGAGGTTCCGACTTCTCTTTCACCCTGCAGCTTACTCCACCTTATTCCCTGATGAGAGGCCATCGCGATTACAAGCATATGGATGCCACCGAGAAATACAAGTGGATCGAGTACCACAAGTGGCAGTTCAAGAGCGACGTCTATCTTTCCATCGTGAAGAACCTGGTGTTCAGGGCTGCGGCCAACTGGGGCTATCTGGGATATTACAAGAAGAGTCTGGGATATTCTCCGTTCGAGGGATTCGAGGTCGGTGGAGACGGTATGAGCGGTTACAACACATACGGATCTGACATTATTTCACTTAGAGGTTATCCGAATTATTCGCTGACTCCTCTTGAGAACGGTGCTTATGTAGGTCACGTCTACGATAAATTTACTTTGGAACTCAGATATCCTTTGATTCTCCAGCCGTCGAGCACGATATTTGCTCTAGCTTTCCTCGAAGGCGGAAACTGCTGGAAGGATATTGGAGGATTCAATCCGTTCGACATAAAGAGAAGTGCCGGAGTCGGTGTGAGGATAATGCTCCCGATGGTAGGTTTGATGGGTATCGACTGGGGCTACGGATTCGATCCGGTTCCTAATGAAGGAAAGAAGAAGGGAGGCAGCCAGTTCCACTTCGTTATAGGACAGCAGTTCTAGAATATTTAAGACAACCATTAAAAAAGAAAAGGATATGAAAAAGTTATTGGTTCTTGCATTGGCATCGCTGATCTGCCTTCAGGCTTCAGCGCAGACTGTTCCGCAGAAATGCGGTTATGTGAATACGGAAACCATACTTTCCGCAATCCCTGAATACAAGGTAGCTACAGACAAACTCGAAGCTCTCGGCAAGCAGTATCAGGAGGCGGTAAAGAAAGACTTTTCCGAGATAGAGACTCTTTATAACAATTATCAGAAGCAGAAGGCTTCCCTGAGTGCAGCTCAGCGCCAGGCCAAGGAGGAGCAGATCATCTCCAAGGAGAAGGCTGCAAAGCAGAAGCAGCAGCAGTATTTCGGCCAGGACGGACTGATGCAGAAGAAGAGCCAGGAGCTTCTGGATCCTATCAAGGAGAAGGTTCAGAAAGCTATTGACAAGGTAGCGGAAGACGGCGGCTATATGCTGATCATAGACATCGCCACAAACGAGGGCGTGGTTTATGCAGCCAGTGAGGCAGACCTTTCATCAAAGGTCATAAGCGTCTATCCTACAATCAAGTAGAATAACAAAACAAAAAAGTAGATATAATCATGAAGAAGACAATTATGTTGCTGGCTGTCGCAGTTATCGCAAGCGCAGCCCTTATGCCTACCAAGGCTTTGGCCCAGAAACTCGGCCATATCAATTCACAGGAAGTCGTGGCTCTCATGTCTGAGAGAGACGATGCATATACCAAGCTCCAGGCTTTCGGAAAGGAACTTCAGGAGACCTTGAATTCCATGCAGAACGACTATCAGGCAAAGGTTAAGGAATACAATGAGAAGTCTTCTACCTGGAACGAGTCCATCAAGAAGACCAAGGAGGATGAAATCAACAGCATCATCCAGCGTATCCAGCAGTTCCAGCAGCAGGCTGAACAGGATTTCAGCGCTCGCCAGAACACTCTGATGGAACCGGTGATGAAGAAGGCTTTCGAGGCTATCGAGAAGGTTGCCAAGGCCCAGGGTCTGGCATACGTTATCGACCTTGCTTCCGGAGCTCTCGTTTACATCGACGAGGCCAACACCGTCAACCTTCTTCCTTTGGTAAAGGCAGAGTTAGGAATTCCTGCAAGCAAGACTCAGCCAACCCAGATTCAGTAATTATTACCTTAACATCTTTTAGGTGCGGCCTGTGCATACGGGCCGCACTTTTTGTATGGTGTTGATAGGTTTGTTTAAAAATTATAGGGAAATAGTTGCTTGAGGTTGAAAGAATACCTATATTTGGAAATATTTTAATGAATAATTGAAAGTATTTCTACACTCGAATCGTTAATAGTTTTTATGGAACGTAAAGTGGTTGACGTAAAAGATGTGGTAATCCGCTTCACCGGTGATTCCGGTGACGGAATGCAGCTTACGGGAACTCTGTTCGCAGATGCTTCCGCACTGTACGGAAATGAAATTTCCACATTCCCGGATTATCCAGCTGAAATCAGAGCTCCACAGGGCACCGTTTCCGGTGTGTCCGGTTTTCAAGTGCATATCGGTCAGAGCGATGTAAAGACTCCGGGAGATCTTGCAGATGTTCTCGTGTCCATGAACCCTGCTGCACTTATGGCAAACGCCAAATTCGCTAAACCAGGAGGAAGCATAATCCTGGATCAGGATTCCTTTGACGAGCAGGGCCTTCAGAAGGCAGGCTTCAAGACCATGGATCCGATTCAGGAACTCAATCTCCAGGATTACAACGTAATATGGGCTCCTATCACCTCTCTTACAAAGGAGAGCCTGAAGGATAGCGGAATGGACATCAAATCCATCGTAAGATGCAAGAACATCTTCACTCTTGGAATGTGCTATTTCATGTTCAACCGTCCTCTTCATTTCACAGAGGAGTATCTGAGAAAGAAATTTGCCAAGAAACCGGATCTTATCGAGCCGAATATCAAAGTTCTCAACGACGGTTACAATTACGCTCACAATACTCACGCTATAGGAAACACCTACACCATAGAGCCTGCAAAGCTCGAGAAAGGTGTTTACCGCAGCATCAACGGAAACCAGGCAACGGCATGGGGTCTTATCGCCGCTTCTGAAAAGAGCGGAAGGCCTATGTTCGTTGGATCATATCCTATCACTCCTGCAACCGCCATCCTGGAAGAGCTTGCAATACACAAGAATCTGGGCGTGAAGACAATGCAGTGCGAGGACGAGATATCCGGAATCTGCACTTCCATCGGTGCCGCCTATGCCGGCAACATGGCAGTTACGACCACTTCCGGCCCTGGCCTTTCCCTCAAGAGCGAGGCTTTGGGTCTTGCAGTAATCGCCGAGCTCCCGCTGGTTGTTGTGGATGTTCAGCGCAGCGGCCCTTCCACCGGTATCCCTACCAAGACAGAGCAGACAGACCTTGCCCAGGCACTTTACGGAAGAAACGGCGAGTGCCCGGTTATGGTAATGGCTGCAAGAACTCCGTCAGACTGCTTCAGGGCAGCATTCTACGCTGCAAAATTTGCAATGGAGCACATGATGCCTGTAGTCTTCCTGTCTGAGGGTTATCTCGGAAACGGAAGCGAGCCTTGGAAGATTCCTTCAATGGCAGACTATCCTGCAATCAACCCTCCGATCATTACCGAGTGCGAGGGCAAGTTCAAGCCGTTCGAGAGAGACGCTGAGACTTTCGTCAGAAAGTGGGCGATTCCTGGAACACCTGGTCTGGAGCATAGGGTAGGCGGTCTGGAGAAGAGTCCGGCCGGAGCAGTATCTTCTGATCCTGAGGTTCACGAGATGATGGTAAGAAACCGTGCGACCAAACTTGCAAAGGTTGCAGACTGCATTCCTGAACTCGAGGTTTACGGGCAGAAGGAGGCAGACGTGCTGCTTGTCGGATGGGGCGGAACTTACGGCCATCTCTACACTGCAGCTTCACAGCTTCTGGAAGAAGGAAAGAGCGTGGGCTTTGCCCAGTTCGATTATATCAATCCGCTGCCGAAGAATACCGCAGAAGTATTCAGCCATTACAAGAAGATTCTTGTATGCGAGCTTAACAGCGGACAGTTTGCAGACTATCTGAGAGCAAAGCTTCCTCAGTTCAAGTATCTGCAGCTCAATAAAGTACAGGGTCAGCCATTTATGGTTCACGAGATTGTGGACGCAGTAAAGGCACTTTAATCGCGGAGGAAAAGTTATGCAATACACACAGCAAGATTTCAAAAGCGACCAGATAGTGAAGTGGTGCCCGGGATGCGGAGACCACGCAATACTTGCAGCCGTTCTCAGGGCTATGCCTGAGATCTGCGAGAAGAGGGGATATACCAGAGAGCAGTTTGTCTTTGTATCAGGCATCGGATGCTCCAGCCGTTTCCCTTACTACATGAACACTTACGGCTTCCACGGAATCCACGGAAGGGCAGGCGCCCTGGCTACCGGAATGAAGGTTGCCAACCCTAAGCTTTCCGTATGGCAGATGACCGGTGACGGAGACGCCCTGGCTATCGGCGGAAACCATTTCATCCACGAGATCAGAAGGAATATTGACGTAAACATCATTCTGTTCAACAACAGGATTTACGGTCTTACAAAGGGCCAGTATTCTCCTACTTCAAGGTTCGGAATGGTTACCAAGACTTCTCCTTACGGAACAATCGAGTATCCTTTCACCCCTGGTGAACTTGTGCTCGGAGCAAGAGGAACTTTCTTTGCCAGAAGCCTGGACAGCGAGCTTGCTCTCAACCAGGAGATTATGGTAAGAGCCGCCATGCACGACGGAACCTCTGTAATGGAGATGCTGGTCAACTGCATGATCTACAACAACGGAACCCATGCAGACATTTCAGACCGCGCTGTAAGGGCTGACCGCACCATAGTTCTCCGCGACGGGGAGCCAATGATCTTCGGCAAGGACCGCGACAAGGGTATTATCCTGGACGGCCTGAAGCTCAAGGTTGTAAAGATTGGAGAAAACGGCATCACCGAGAAAGACCTTTTGGTGCACAACTCAAAGGAGGACAACTTCGGAATCCACTCAATGCTGGTGGACATGAAGGGTCCTGACTTCCCTGTAGCTCTGGGTGTCATCCGCGATGTGGCTGACAAGACCTATGACGACAGCATTTATTTCCAGCTGGACGAAGTTAAGGCAAAGGCTAAGATCCACAATATGGACGAGCTTCTGCACAGCGGAGCCACCTGGACAGTAGAATAAGAAATTAACATTCACACTATAACAAACCAATTTTTTAAAACATTCATACTTATATGAAAACAGCTGAAATAATGGCTAACCTGGCTGCAAAGCATCCTGGTGAAAATGAGTACCTTCAGGCCGTTCAGGAAGTTCTCGAGTCTATCGAGGAGGTTTATAACCAGCATCCTGAATTTGAAAAGGCAAAAATCGTTGAGAGAATGGTCGAGCCAGACCGTATCTTCACTTTCCGTGTAACTTGGGTAGACGACAAGGGAGAAGTTCAGACTAACCTCGGTTATCGTATCCAGTTCAACAGCGCTATCGGCCCTTACAAGGGAGGTCTCCGTTTCCACAAGGCAGTGGTTCCTTCAATGTTGAAGTTCCTCGGTTTCGAGCAGACTTTCAAAAACGCTCTGACTACTCTCCCTATGGGTGGTGCAAAGGGTGGTTCTGACTTCGATCCAGTAGGAAAGTCAAACGACGAAATCATGCGTTTCTGCCAGGCATTTATGACTGAGCTTTGGCAGTGCATCGGTCCTGATCAGGATATTCCTGCAGGTGACGTAGGAGTAGGCGGCCGCGAGATCGGTTTCCTCTACGGAATGTACAAGAAGCTTGCTAGAGAATACAACACAGGAGTTCTCACCGGAAAGGGAGCTACTTGGGGAGGTTCTATCCTTCGTCCTGAGGCTACCGGTTTCGGCGCTCTGTATTTCACTCAGCACCTTCTCCACAAGGCTGGAAAGGACATCGTAGGCAAGAGAGTTGCTCTCTCAGGTTTCGGTAACGTAGCTTGGGGTGCCGCTACAAAGGCAAAGCAGCTTGGCGCTAAGGTTGTTGCTATCTCTGGTCCTGACGGAGTTTGCGAGATTCCAGACGGCATTACCGACGAGATGATCGCTTATATGCTTGATATGCGTGCTTCTAACCGCAACAAGGTTGAGGATATGGCTACCAAGTTCCCTGAGAAGGCTAAGTTCACTGCAGGCAAGAAGGCTTGGAGCGTTCCTTGCGACATCGCTCTCCCTTGCGCATTCCAGAACGAGCTTTCTGAGGACGACGCCAAGGAACTTCAGAAGAATGGTTGCTGGTGCTGCTGCGAGGTATCCAACATGGGATGCCAGCCAGGCGCTATCCACTATTTCCAGAACAACGGTATCCTCTTCGCTCCTGGTAAGGCTGTAAACGCTGGTGGTGTTGCTACTTCAGGTCTGGAAATGACCCAGAACGCAAGCCATATCAGCTGGTCTGCAAAGGAAGTTGACGATAAGCTTCACTTCATCATGGAGAGCATCCACGAGCAGTGCGTTAAGTATGGTACTCAGCCAGACGGTCACGTAGACTATGTAAAGGGTGCCAACATCGCCGGCTTCATGAAGGTTGCTACTGCAATGCTGGAGCAGGGAATTATTTAATCCGTAACGATTAAATAATATGGAAAAGGAGGGGTTCATCGCTGAACCCCTCCTTATTTATTGCGTCACAAGCAATTACTTCAGGAAGTATGGTTTCTTGTGGTAAGGGTCTATCAGCATAGGGCCCTCGCACCTTCTTGTTGGAGCGGTAGCTGACGCCTTGGTTGCAGGAGCAGCGGAGCCGTAGGAATTTGTCTTGTCAAAGTCGTGGGCGATGAAGTCTTCCACGGAAGGGGTTTCTCCTGCAGTTATCTTGATTCTGCAGTAGATTTTCCAGCGGCTGAAGGTGTTGTAGTGCGGAATGTTGTTAATCATGCAACTGCTGTTCTCCGAACGGTAGACTCCTACACCATACATTGCGCTTCCGGCGTGGAGGTTGATGTTGCAGGCAGCGTATTCTGTCTTGTCTGCAAATGTCTTCCAGTTGGCTCCCTCTACAGTAGGGGTGAGACCTACGTTACAATGGTCGTAATCTGAGTACCAAGCGCTGTTAGTGGCATCCCACTGAGGAAGATAGGTGTTGCAGTAAGCGCCTATATTCTGCCAGTAGCGGAATGTAGTTTCCTGGTCCTTAGGATAAGAAGTTGTGTTGTAGTAAACGTATTCGTCTCCGAGCAGACCGATTCCGTGCCCTCCATACTCATGCCTGAGTGTGTATTCAAATCCGCCGTAAGAACCGGAAGAAGGATGTCTTGCAGGGGTTTGGGCAATGGAAACCATTTTCATTCCGTTCATTCCTGAAGACCAGATGTTTGTTCCGGCATACTGGTCTGCATTGATGATGACGCTGATAGGGGACCAGCTAAGCTTGGTTCTGATAGCAACGCCTCCGTCATATTCAACGCCAAAGCATTTTGCTGCGTATAATTCAACTGTTCTGGTGTCGCATCCGATACCAGTTGAGTTGCCACCGGCCCATGAGCATTTGAACTTGGTATCCACCTTGGTAGAAGCGTTCTCCCATTCTGTGGCTCCTGAACTCATACCAGCCTCTTTGGAATATGCTGCAACCTTGTAAACTGCAAAATAATTATAGTAGAACCTATACGGTTCAACCTGGAACAGGGCCTTGATACCCTTGTCTATTTCCTGGTCAAACTGTCCGCCATATTTAAACAGATCCTGTGTGTATCCGTCTCCGGTATATATGAGCTTGAATGGTCTTGAAGTCTCTGTTACTTCAGTTATAGAGCCGTCTGAATTGACCTCATAGAGCTTAACCTCACCGTCTGCCCAGTAGGACTTGGTAGATCCGGTGGTGAAAGTAACCACGTCGCTTTCTGTCTTTCCGCCTTCAAATCCGTCGTCGGCGACAACCTTGTAATAATAAGTGGTGTTTTTCTGAAGCTCTTCCTCGTTCATCACAGATGTAGCTTCGATCGGGTCGAAAGATCTCCAGTTTACGTTATCCTCCGAGAGCATAACAGTATACTTTATTTTGTCGTTGTTGCCGTCTGTAGACGCGTTCCAGGAGAAAGTTGTGATAGTCTCCACATTAGAACCGGAAGGCTTGAGGCCAGTAGGTTTTGTAGGTGGTGTGTTTGGAGCGGCTTCTTTGGTAATGGTCAGATACTTAGTGTTGGCACCGCTCTTGACGGTAAGGAAAGTCTGTCCCTTTACCTTATCTGTATAGTTGGCGGTGTTGATGGTAACGGTGCCGTTTCCATTTCCACTGGAAGGAGTTACACTTGTAAGCCAGGCTGGTTTAGGGTTAGGCAATGTAATAGTCCAGCTTCCGGTGCAGTTTACCTTGAAAGTGGCGTTTCCTGCAGTTGAAGGTATGGTGACAGCTTCAGGCTCAAGGGTTATTGCAGCAGCTGAAGGAGCTGAAATGGTAACGCTAACAGACTTGCTCTTTCCCTTTACGGTAAGAGTTCCGCCTGCTGCTGTTGCAGATGCTTTTACTGTCACTGTGCCGTTGTTGCTTCCGCTGGCAGGTGTTGCAGTATATCCTGTGGTAGCGCTTGCTGTCCAGGCTACATTTGATGAGATGTTAATGGTTCCCGATGCACCTCCAGCAAGAGTCAAAGTAGTTGGGGATACACTTAAAGACTCCGTAACGTCTGGTGTTGGTGTCGGCTTTGTTCCTCCTTTCTCTCCGCCGCCGCAAGAAGTTGCAGCCAAGGAAATTATACCCGATGCTACCAGCATTGCACAAAGCCTGTGCAGTCTCAAGAATTTTCTCATATTCAATCGGTTTTAGTATAATACATTCTAATGCAATAAAACAAAGATAGCAATAATTGTTCCGAATGCAAAAAGAAAGGCTGACCAGAAGGCCAGCCTTACCTTTAGTTAGTGATATTCTACTAGTGAACGTCGTAATCTACATACATGTTGTATCCGCCACTGAACCAGGAACCGTTCTTTGAGTTCCAGCCTTCAAGTTCAATGTAGTCGCCAGATACGAGTTCCTCGCTTGAGCAAGAAATTTCACTCTTATTCATTCTGGTTTCCTGATGGTAAGCATTGCCTTTGTGGGTGAAATCCCAGTCAAGCTGAAGGCTAGCCCACTTTGTAGCAAAATCATTGTATCCAGAGTATTTGTCGCAAACGATAGAACCGTCTCCAGGGTTCTTTAACTCGACGTATGCAAGTTCGTCATAAAGTACCATCTTGTAATAAGCTTTAGTACCCTTTGCTCTCATGAGCTGCCACTCGTCGCTATCAAGGTCTGATACATAAGGTCCGTCAATCCAAACGAAAGCCAAAATAGATGGATCTACTTCCCAACGTCCAGAATACCAACCGGTCTTATAGTCCTCATACTGGAGGAGCATCTTTCCATTACCCTCACAAGTGCTGTAGCAGCCTGCTCCGGCCATGTCTTTGTTGAAACTGAGTTCGAATATGTATTCAACACCAGGAGTAAGAGCAGAATAATCGTATCCTAATGAAATGGTTTTAACGTATTCACCTGCTGCAAAACTAACTTTTGATGTGGATAATGTATATACGCCATAGTCGTCTTTAAGAGAGATTGGAACTTCCAAAGCCTCATTAGCAACACCTCTCTGTATAGTGACAACTATTGGAGTTTCGGCCTCGTCCATACCGAACCCGAACGCATCAGTTGCCCAGGATACATCTTCGTTTGTAACCTTATACTCAGGCCACTTGGATGCACAAGATGTAACGAGCAATACAGAAAGCAATAAACCGAATCCGTATTTAATAAGTTTCATATTCATCTTTATTTAATAATTAATTATCTATTAATAACCTGGGTTCTGCTGTTCTCTGATCTGAGGGTTAGCGGCAAGCTCGTCAATAGGAATAGGAGCTACCCAGCGGTGGTCAGATGCAGATACTGCAAGGTTGAGAGCAGGGCCGTTGGAACCACTGGTGTGGATGATGGCCTTGAGCTGAGGGTCAGGTCTTGCTGCCATTCCTTCTCCCCATCTCTTGAGGTCGAACCATCTGAAACCTTCTCCAATAAACTCTCTTACTCTTTCTTCCTTGATATACTCCTTAAGAGCGTCTCCGGAAAGTGAAACAGGGTGATAAGAAGGATCTCTCTTCTCTCCGAGTTTGTCAAGATAGGAAATGGCTGCAGCGTCAGCACCGCCTTTCATTGCGAAAGCCTCTGCGGCAATCAAGTACATTTCAGCTACGCGGAAAGGTTTAATCTTCTGCAGATGAGCAGTCTCAGATCCCAGTGCGGTGTTGCCAGGGAACTTGTTGAAGAGTGTCATGCCAGAAGCGGTTCCTATAGAGCAGGTAACTTTCAAACCTTTTTTCAGCCAAGTGGTAGCTCTAAAGTCAGTCGTAGAATATAGGCTGCTTGCAACCCACTTGTTTGGAATCCAGTCTGGACGGTACTGGCCAGTAGAAGGAGTATAGCCTAAATAGCTAGGATCGTTGGTCGAAGGCATTGAGCCCGTAGCAGCCCAAAGCTGAAGGATACATTCCTGACCTGAGTCGTTCTGCCAGAGAGCAGTCATTTCTTCCTGGGAAGCGCAAAGAGGATACTTACCGGCGTCAACAATAGATGTTGCCTTTGAAATGGCGGTATCCCAGTCTCCCATGTAAAGAGCAATTCTTGCCTGAAGGGCATGTACTGCATCAATGGTAAGTTCTTCAGAAGCAGGAGCACCGGCATAAGATCCAAGAAGGGATTCAGCCTGACTCAGGTTATCTACAACCCACTGATAAGACTCAGCAACAGTGCTTCTTCCAGGATATGAGGTGATGTCACCGGTAGGACGGTGAAGGTCAACCAGCATAATACCATATTTGTCCTTGTTTGAAGAATTATAAACTGGGGCATAATACTCCAGAAGTTTAAGTCCAAAGTATGCTTTTGTAAAGTAAGCCACACCCAAAACTTTGTTGAGGCGCTTAACTTCGCTGGCGTCAAATCCAGACTTGTCCATATTATCGACAGTCTCGATAACATAACAAGCGTGGTTAATAGCACTGTAGGCACTGCCCCAAATGTCAACAAACGGGTCGCCTGAATTCCAATCCCATCTGTACTCAGCACCTTCACGGTTACCGTAGTCAAGCATTGGATTGAAAAAGTCTGATGCTATCTCTGTAGTGTAGATGTAAGAACCGGATGACAATGCTCTTAAATAGATGTATTCGTATCTCATCCATCCTTCTGCATCATCAACTGTCTGAATAGAGTTATCTTTTGGAATAACTCCCTGAGGCTGCTCATCCAAGTTACAACTTGTTAAAAAGAGAGCTAAAACTGCAAGTGATAATATAATCTTTTTCATATTCTCAGCGATTTTAGAAAGTTAACTCAACACCTGCTGCATACTGCTTACTGTTAGGATATACAGCGAGCTGGAGGTTAATGTTCTGCTCAGGATCCCAACCGGAGTACTTGGTCCAAGTAAGGAGGTTACGTCCTGTTACGAAGAATCTTACACCAGTAAGCACGCCGCCGAGTTTGTTGATGGCGTTCTTGCCCAAAGAGTAAGAAAGGGTAACACCCTTAAGTCTTACGAATGAAGCGTTCTCAACCAGTCTGGAGTCGAAGCACTCGCCGTTAACAACGTATGCAGGATTAGGATACTTAGCTTTCTGGCCAGGTGTCATCCACATCTCTGTAAGCAACTCGCTTGCAAGACGGTTGTCTGCGAAGTTGGAGTTGGTGTAGAAGTAACGGTCGTTGTTAATCAGATATTTTCCGAAGATTCCGGAGAACTGTGCCTGGAGAGCGAAGTTCTTGTAGGTGAAATCTATCTGAAGACCGGCTGACCAAGGAGCGTATCTGGACTTGCCGAGGAGAATGCGGTTGTCGTCTGAGTAAACGTCAGTGATGTTGCCTTCTGCGTCATACCAGAGTGGGCGTCCGGTTGCAGGGTCGATACCGGCACTCTTTACATACCAGAGTTCACCTGCAGAGTGACCAACCTTGTAATTCAGACCGTAGTCCGGAAGCTGGAATTCGTCACGTCCGTCGAAGAGTTTGGTGATTCTGTCTCTGTTGTAGGCAACGTTCAGGCTGGTCTGCAGGAACATGTTGTCGTTGCGGATCCAGTCGTATGTCAGAGTTGCCTCAATACCTTCGTTCTTCATGTTACCGATATTACCGGCACCTTCAGCAAAACCTGTTGCGTATGACCAAGGAATATCAAGGAGCATGTCCTTTGTATTCTTTCTGTACACCTCAATCTTTGTTTCCAGTCTGTTCCAGAGTCTGAAGTCGAGAGCGATGTTCAAGCTCTCCAGAGTCTCCCAAGTCAGGTTCTCATTACCGGAGTTGTTGATGTAATAGGTTGTTCCCATATAATTGGTTCCTGTCACAACAGTTGCGTGTGGCAGATAGTTGTCGATACCGGAGTTACCTACAGTACCATAGTTTGCAGAAAGCTGGAACTTGTTGATCCAGTCTCTGTCTTTCAGGAAGTTCTCCTTTTTGATATCCCACATGATACCGGCTGACCAGAAGTTAGCATATCTCTTGTTTGCTCCGAACAGAGAAGAACCGTCACGACGGAATGAAGCGTCGATGTAGTACTTGCCAGCATAGTCATAAGACAATCTTGAGAATATAGAGTTGAACTTGTACTGCGACCAGCTCTCACCCATATCCCAGTTCCTGGTCTTGTCCACATTGCTGAGAGTGCAAAGGCGGATATCGGTAATACCGCTACCCCAAGCGCTGAATCCAGTAGAGTTGTTGATAATAGCCTCCTGACCAATCAAGGCAGTAAAATTGTGGTTCTCGCCAAGCTGGAACTTATACTCAGCTGTATTGGTAGATGTCAGGCGGTAATACCTTGTAAAACTATGTTGAGCCATGGAGCCGTAAGGATTAGTGCTGGAGCCATTATGGTAAGTGTGAATCCAGTCTTCAGGGTCCTGAAGATCTCTTCTTATATATCTGTAGTCATAACCCTCAAGACCCTGTGCAAATCTTATAGTCAGACCCTTCAAAGGAGTTATTTCCTCGTAAAGGTTTCCATTGAATCTTACGGTGTTGTCCTTAACCTTCAGATACTTGTAACGATATTTAGGACTGTATGCTCCAAAGTCATTCATCCAAGGAGTCTCTGGACCATAGCCGATGAAATTTCCTGCACTGTCTGTGAGAATCTCGTAAGGAGTCCACCAGGTTGGTGCCCACAGAGCAAAGTTTACAGGGTTGTTCCAGTTGTTACGGTTTCCGGATGAGAAGTCCGAGTTGTAAGGGTTCTCCCTTGACTGCTGATATCCAACACCCATGGAAATACCGAACTTGAACCAGTCAGTTGGCTTTACGTTCATATTGATACGCGCAGCGTAACGGTTGTGGGCGGTCATAGGCTCAACACCTTCCATTCTGTTGGCAGTCAGGGAAATGTAGTAGTCAACAACCTTTGTCCTACCGGAAACTGAGAGGTCTGCACCCATAGTAGGAACATTCTGATTCAAAGCCCACTTCATCCAGTTGGTCTCGATCTTGTTTTCCAGTCTGAACTTCTTGTTTGCCTGGAAGTCAGCATCGGTAAGATAATCAGGATTAACCATTTCGTTGAGTCTGAACCACTCCTCGGAGTTCACGCGCTTGATAGGGTTTCTTGCCAGGTTAGAAATACCGTAGTTAGCAGAAAGCTTTACTACTGGCTTCTCTGTGGTACCCTTCTTGGTTGTGATGTAAACAACTCCGTTGGCAGCACGTGAACCGTAGATTGCGGTTGAGGAAGCGTCCTTCAGAATGGTTACGCTCTCAATGTCGTTAGGGTTCAGAGTGTTGAAGATGTCGCTGAGAACTGGGGTTCCGTCCAGCACGAACAGAGGAGTCGTGGAAGCCTGGAGGGAGTTCACACCTCTAATTCTCATTGATACGGTTGCGGAAGGGTCTCCTGAAGAGGTGTAAACCTGCAGACCGGCAACCTGTCCCTGAAGAGCATCTGCGGCATTGATAACCGGCTTGTCCTTGAGGGCCTTAGCCTTAACGGTCTGTGCAGAACCTACCACTGTGGAGATCTTTCTACCGGTACCGTAACCGACAACGATTACGTCCTCGAGCTGGGTAGCATCCATAGAAAGAGCTACGTTAATGACAGATCTACCATTAACAGCCACCTCCTGGTCTGTATATCCCTGCATCTTGAAGACCAGTACGGCATCTCTCCTTACGTTGATGACATACTGTCCGTTAAGATCAGTGACAACACCATTGGTGGTTCCCTTTACCATAACACCAACATCGGTCAAAGGCTGTCCGTCGGCCGCGTCGGTAACGGTTCCTGTTACTTTAATTGTCTGTGCATAGGCAAGTTGCCCAACACATAACAACAGTAACGCCAAAACAAATGTAATTCGTTTCATTTGGTTGATTTTTAGTTAATTTTAAGTAGTGTTGTTTATTTGTTAATAATAATTTTGGTTCGGTTGGCTTTAGTTTAGGGGTGCAAGATACTGAAATTTATCTCAATTGACAAAACATTTAAGCAATTAATTAAAGACGCTTTTATTTTTTAATGAAAAAATGCAACATTTATGTTATATTTGTGCTGGATGCAGCCACAAGGTTTGCTAAAACCGCTTTTATATGATAGGTATATTTGATTCCGGGGCCGGTGGCCTTTCAGTTTGGAAGGAGCTCATAAAGATAATGCCCTCAGAGAATTACTTCTATATTTCCGATGCGGCTTACTGTCCATATGGAAGAAAAAGTAAGGAAATGATATTGAAAAGAGCCTCCGCGATATCCAGTTTTCTTATTGAAAGGGGAGCTGAAATTATCGTGGTAGCATGCAATACAGCAACAGCTGCTGCTATTGAAGGATTAAGACAAACCTTTGATATTCCGTTTGTTGGAATGGAACCGGCTGTAAAGCCGGCTGCCGCCTTGACCAAGACGGGGGTGATAGGGGTGCTGGCAACCCATGGTACGTTGCAGGGGAGTCTCTACAAGGCTACTTCTGAAAAATATGCCCGCCGAAAGGAGGTGAAAATTATCGAGGAAGTGGGGGACGGTTTGGTGGAACTGGTTGAGGCTGGAGATACTCAATCACCTGAGGCAGAGGCTCTTGTTGGGAAATACATAAATCCTATGATAGAGGCTGGCGCAGACTGTGTGGTGCTGGGATGCACCCACTATCCTTTCCTGGAACCACTGATTAGAAAGGTCTCTTCTGATAAATTGATTGTTATCAATCCGGCACCTGCAGTAGCAAAAAGAGCTCGTCAACTCCTTGATAAAGTGCGTAAAAACGGGGTGCCGTCCGAAGGAAAAGCAACGCTACTAACGCCGTCAATGAAAAATATTATTGCCACAACTGGTTCAAATACAGATACTTTGCGGATGTTGTCCGAGTCCGTCATTAAACAGATTTCAGCTGAGGGATTACTAAATGAAAGTGAATTTAAGCGTCTAAAAAATAATTTTTTTGTATCTTTGGAAATATAATTTAAATCTTTTATAAAAGTTAGAGTATGGATACAACCTCTTTACTGTTTTATCTGGTTCCTGCCGCATCTTTGGTAGCTCTGGGATTCGCATTCCTGTTTTACCGTCAGATGTTGCGCCAGGACGAAGGCACCCCTAGGATGAAGGAGATCGCCTCTTATGTTCGCCAGGGTGCGATGGCTTATCTTAAGCAGCAGTATAAGATAGTCATAATAGTGTTTGTGGTTCTTGCTGCGGTTTTCGCTTTCCTGGCCTATGGTCTGGGGATCCAGAACGGATGGGTTCCGTTCGCCTTCCTGACTGGAGGTTTCTTCAGCGGTCTGGCCGGCTACATAGGAATGAGAACCGCCACCTATGCTTCCGCACGTACGGCAAACGCTGCCCGCAAATCACTCAACAGTGGTCTTAAGGTTGCTTTCCGCAGCGGTGCGGTAATGGGGCTTACGGTTGTGGGACTCGGACTCCTTGATATATCTATATGGTATATGGTGCTGGATTACTTCATCAATCCGGCAGATGCAACCCAGAAACTCACCATCATAACCACCACTATGCTGACTTTCGGAATGGGTGCTTCCACCCAGGCCCTGTTCGCCAGGGTCGGCGGCGGAATCTACACCAAGGCCGCAGACGTGGGAGCTGACCTTGTAGGAAAGACCGAGGCCGGAATTCCTGAGGATGACCCAAGGAACCCTGCTACCATTGCAGATAACGTAGGAGACAACGTAGGAGACGTAGCCGGTATGGGAGCTGACCTTTATGAGTCATATTGCGGAAGCGTGCTGGCAACAGCAGCACTTGGAGCTTCTGCGTTCATAGGTTCGGGCGCCATGCAGATCAAGGCGGTTTTCGCACCTATGCTGATTGCCGCAGTGGGAGTTTTCCTCTCCGTGATTGGAATCTTCCTGGTAAGGACAAAGGAAAAGGCAAACATGGCCCAGCTCATGAAATCCCTCAACCTTGGTGTTAATTTCTCTTCCGTGCTGATCGCGGTATTCTCCTTTATTATATTATATGCTTTGGGACTTACCAACTGGCTGGGAATCTCCTTCTCAGTGGTAACCGGACTTCTTGCCGGAATAATCATCGGAAAGACTACCGAGTATTACACTTCCCATTCTTTCCGTCCTACAAAGAGAATCGCTGAGAATGCAGAAACAGGACCTGCCACGGTCATCATATCCGGTGTGGGAACAGGTATGATTTCCACGGCAATTCCTGTCATCACGATTGGTGCGGCTATAATTCTGGCTTATCTGTGCGCTACAGAATTCTCAGGAAGCCTTCTTTCCAAGGAGAACCTCTCTCTTGGACTTTACGGTATAGGAATTGCCGCCGTAGGTATGCTTTCAACTCTTGGAATCACCTTGGCTACAGACGCCTACGGCCCAATCGCGGATAATGCTGGTGGAAATGCCCAGATGAGTGAACTTGAGCCTGAGGTAAGAGACCGCACGGATATACTTGACGCTCTTGGAAACACCACAGCCGCAACCGGCAAGGGATTCGCAATCGGAAGCGCCGCCCTTACGGCTCTGGCCCTTCTGGCATCCTATATCGAGGAAATCAAGATTGCCCTTCTCAGGGTTGCTGACACTTCCGGTCTGGAGGCTGCCATCCGCAACCTAAATGTCCAGTCTCTGAGCATTGACAGCAAGGAGGCTCTTCACAATGCCGGATTCGCGGACTTCATGACCTGGTTCGACGTTAACCTGATGAACCCTAAGGTTCTTGTCGGAGTCTTCATCGGAGCCATGCTGGCCTTCCTGTTCTGTGGATTGACTATGGGATCCGTAGGAAGGGCTGCAAAGAAGATGGTTGAGGAAGTAAGGCGTCAGTTCAATACGGACAAGGGTATCCTGGAAGGAAAAAGCACTCCGGATTATGCCCGTTGCGTTGAGATTTCTACGCGCAGTGCCCAGAAGGAGATGATCGGCAGTTCTCTGCTGGCGATTGCAGCTCCTGTAATCGTGGGAATAGTTCTCGGAGTTTCCGGAGTTCTGGGTCTTCTGATCGGAGGTCTGAGCAGCGGATTCGTTCTGGCTGTGTTCATGGCTAATTCAGGCGGAGCTTGGGATAACGCCAAGAAATATGTTGAAGAAGGTCACTTCGGAGGTAAGGGCTCATATGCCCATAAGGCAACCGTTGTAGGAGATACGGTAGGCGATCCGTTCAAGGATACCAGCGGTCCGTCGCTGAATATCCTGATCAAACTTATGAGCATGGTTTCCATCGTGATGGCCGGAGTTACCGTTGCTCTTAACATCCTTTAATACACGGACCGGGGCAGATGATGGAACCTTTGAAATTCAAGCCTGTAAGGATAGGCACCATTTGGGGAAGCGAAGAATGGATTCTCTCCGCGATGGAGGGAAGACAGACCGTGTGCCTTTGCGGCGAGGATAAGGGATTGGAGTTGTCTGCTCTTGTTGCAAAATATGAAGATAGGCTGGTGGGGAAACGCGTTTGGAAGAAATTCGGAAAACGTTTCCCCCTTCTGGTCAAGTATATAAATTCACGTCAGCAGCTGTCTGTCCAGGTTCATCCGGGAGAAGAGATGGCAGACCGCAAAGGTCTCCCGAACGGAAAGACCGAGATGTGGTATGTTCTTCAGGCAGAGGAGGATTCAGAACTTCTTCTCGGCTTTTCCAAAAAGTTCTCAAAGAAAGAATTTGCCCAGATAGTAAGTAATTCCATTCAGGAAAAAGACGTTCTCAAGGGTGAGAAAACCCTGGAGGATGTCCTTAACCGCTTCTGTCCCAAGAGAGGTGACTGGTATTTCATTCCGGCGGGAACGGTGCACAGCATTGGAGCCGGTACCAGGATCCTGGAAATCCAGCAGCCGAGCGATAGAATTTGTTGAAATTCAGCGTAATGTATTAGATAGCCGGGAGGTGGTGGTGCCTCTGGCAGACTGCTCTCACTTTACAAGTTCCTTCATAAATCCCGGCAGTTCCTTCTTCCATCTGGACAATTCAGAATGGGAGTCATTTACGGTAATCGTCTGCACTGCCGGTAGCGGAACCCTGTTTTATAAAGAATTTGGCTCCGGCTGTATTCGCCAGAGCCAAAATCTGGAAGATGGGGATATGTTCCTTATTCCAGCTGAACTGGGAGCGGTGGATATCCGCTCAATGGGTGGTCTCCAACTTGTGGAAGCCCACCTGGAACTGCCCCGCTAATCTTATTATTTCAGATACTCAGCCAGGAAGCTTTCGATTTCTTCATGGGTTGGAGAGGCGAGAAGGATCTTGCCCTCGCTGTCTACAAAGTAGCTCTGAGGAATTGACATGATATTGTAGAGTTTACCTGCTTCGCAATCCCAGAACTTGAGGTCTGATACATGTTTCCAAACGAGCTTGTCTGCCTTGATGGCCTCTATCCATTTGTCGTGCTCCTTGTCCAGAGATACGCCGAGGATTCCGAATCCCTTCTTGTTGTACTTTGCGTAAATCTTGGTCAGAGTAGGGTTGAAAGCACGGCAAGGTCCACACCATGAAGCCCAGAAGTCAATCATAGTCACCTTGTTATTCGGATAAACCTCGGAGAACTTTACAGGATTTCCATCAGGATCGTTGAGGGTGAAATCAGGAGCCTGCTTTCCTGGAGTGAGAGCTTCCTTCTTCTCAACCTCTTTCTGCATACTCTTCAGAAGCTTGTTGCCTGCGAATTCAGGAACGGCTGCAAATCTCTCAACCACCTTTTTGGCTGAATCCAATTTAATCTCAGAATATCTGATGGCAGAAAGTGCATTCTCCATAGTCAGGACGGAGAGAGGATTGTTTGCATAGTATGCCTTCTCTACCTCCTCACCCTTCTGGAGCAGAGGCTGTACGATGGCCCAGATGGAATCCTTGACCTTGTCGTCACCTGCCATATATTCTTTTTCCAGAGCTTCCATATCGGTATCACCATAAGCGGCTTCAATCAGTTTTCCAAGAGAGTCTTTCTCCATCTGGATAGGTCCGTTGGAAACGATCTCTGAATGATAGTGATTGCCGTCTGCCTTCAAGGTAATGTCGTAATTTGCGTTCTCAAGGAAGAATCTTGCAACATTTACAGGTTCTTCACCTTCTTTAACTCCCTGAATGGTACGGATGTCGAATCCTTCTACGCTGCCTTTGAAAACAGCCTTCTTGTCAACTACCGCTACAGTGTCTGCTATAGGGTTTTCTTTGTCGCGGTTTGTGAGAATGAAACTTGTAAAGCCCTCGTCTCCAGCGTTTACAGTAATGGTATAACTAGGCTTTTTCTCGGTGCAGGACAGTGCCGCAACGGCGGCTACAGCCAGAATGAACAGTTTTTTCATTTTTATATGTGTTTGTTGTTATTTGCAAATGCGGAGACAAAAATAACAAAAAAAGGGGATGACAGTCATCTGCCATCCCCTTAAGTGCGGTAAAACACCTGATTACTGCTCGGCGGATGCAGCCTGAGCTGCAAGTTCTGCCTGAGCCTTCATCATCTTGCGGTATTCTTCAGCGCTGGTTACGACAATCTGCTCGTAATCTCTCATACCTGTACCGGCAGGTATTGGATGTCCGCAGATCACGTTCTCCTTCAGACCTTCCAAAGTATCTGTCTTTCCGTAGATTGCGGCCTCGGAGAGTACCTTGGTCGTTTCCTGGAAGGAAGCTGCACTCATGAAGCTGCTTGTCTTCAGAGCGGCTCTTGTGATACCCTGGAGAATCTGGTCTGCAGTTGCAGGAACCGGATTGCGGGCGGTGACGGTCTTCAGTGCCTGTCTCTTGAGGATAGAATTCTCGTCCTTAAGAGTGCGGACGGTAACTATCTGGCCAGGACGGAGGTTCTTGGAATCTCCGGCGTCCAGCACTACCATCTTGTCCCAAAGCTCGTCGTTTTGCTTGAAGAATTCCTGACGGTCCACAAGCTGTTCAGGAAGGAAGCGGGTATCTCCCGGATCCACAACCTGCACCTTGCGCATCATCTGTCTTACGATGACCTCGAAGTGCTTGTCGTTGATCTTCACGCCCTGCATTCTGTAAACCGCCTGTACCTCGTTGACGATGTACTCCTGGACCTTGGTCGGACCGAGGATACGGAGAATGTCTGCAGGAGCGATGCTACCGTCTGAAAGCGCGTCACCGGCCTTCACATAGTCATTCTCCTGTACGAGAATCTGCTTGGTTGTAGGAACCAGGTAGTGTTTCTCGATGTCTCCGCGACGGGATTTGATGATGATCTCGCGGTTACCCCTCTTGATCTTACCCATCTGAACGTCTCCGTTGATTTCGGCGACGATAGCAGGGTTGGAAGGGTTACGTGCCTCGAACAGCTCGGTAACTCTAGGAAGACCTCCCGTGATGTCACCGGCCTTTGAGGAGGCGGCTCTAGGAATCTTGACCAGAATGTCTCCGGCCTTGACTTCCTGTCCGTCAGATACCATAATATGTGCACCCAGAGGGAGGTTGTAGCTCTTCAGCTCATTTCCTTCTGCGTCCACAATCTTGATTACAGGGTTCTTGTTCTTGTCCTTGGAATCAACTACGACCCTGTCTACGTGGTTGGAGAATTCATCAAGCATTTCAGACTTGAATGTCTCTCCTTCAACCAGCTGGTCGTAAGCGATCTTACCGTCTACATCGGCGAGAGTGAGAGCGTTGTAGGCATCCCATTCGCAGATCTTGTCTCCCTTCTTTACGAGTTCGTTGTTCTTCTTGTAAAGAATTGAACCGTAAGGGATTCGGTATTCGGACATAGAAATTCCGCTATCCGCGTTGACGATCCTGAGCTCTGTGCCACGGCCGATGACGATGGTCTGTTTCTGACCGTTTTCGTCTATCTTGTCCAGGGTGCGGAGCTCTTCGAATTCGAGCCTTCCGTCATACTTGGAGACGATTTCATTCTCGGCGACGGAAGCACTTGCAGTACCTCCGACGTGGAATGTTCTCAAAGTAAGCTGTGTACCAGGCTCACCGATACTCTGTGCGGCGATAACGCCCACAACCTCACCGGTCTCGACCATCTTGTTGCGTGCAAGGTTACGTCCGTAGCACTTGGCGCAGACGCCCTTCTTGCTCTCGCAGGTGAGCACGCTTCGGATCTCGACGGCCTCGATAGGGAGGCTTTCGATCTTGGCGGCAATCTCTTCTGTGATTTCTTCACCTGCACCGATGATGAGTTCTCCGTTTGTAGGATCGTAAATTTCGTGAACTGTGGTTCTACCGAGGATTCTGTCGTAGAGAGTCTCCACAACTTCATCCTTGTTTTTGATTTCGGTTGCTACAAGTCCTCTGAGGGTGCCGCAGTCTTCTTCCGTAACTATCACATCGTGAGATACATCCACAAGTCTTCTGGTAAGATAACCTGCGTCTGCAGTCTTAAGTGCGGTATCGGCAAGACCCTTACGGGCACCGTGAGTGGAGATGAAGTACTCGAGCACGGAAAGACCTTCCTTGAAGTTTGCAAGGATAGGGTTCTCGATAATCTCGTTACCTCCTGTAGCACCTGATTTCTGAGGCTTGGCCATCAGACCTCTCATACCGCAGAGCTGACGGATCTGCTCCTTGGAACCACGGGCTCCGGAGTCCAGCATCATCCATACCGGATTGAATCCTTCGTTGTCTGCAGAGATTTCCTTGACCACAACCTTACTTAACTCATTGTTTACGTTAGTCCAGATATCGATAATCTGGTTGTAACGCTCGTTGTTGGTTATCAAACCGTTATCGAAGTTGAACTTAACTTCGTCGGCCTTCTTGTAACCATCGTCGATGAGTTTTTGCTTCCCAGCCGGAACGATTACGTTTCCGAGGTTGAAGCTAAGTCCTCCGCGGAATGCCATCAGGTAACCCATGTTCTTGATATCATCAAGGAACTGGGTAGTCCTCATGACTCCGCAAGTTTTGATGACAAGAGAGATGATATCTCTGAGCGCTTTCTTGTTTATCAGGGTGTTAAGATAGCCCACTTCCTTCGGAACCACCTGGTTGAAGAGGATACGTCCGGTAGTTGTATCCACCAGATGATAGCCCTTTGAAGGATCTGTCATATCGATAGGCAGACGTACAGAAATCTTGGAATGGATGTCCAGTCTCTGTTCGTTGTAGGCTATGATGACTTCCTCAGGAGAATAGAATCTTCCGCCTTCTCCCTTCATACCTGCCCTTTCCTTGGTGATATAGTAGAGTCCGAGCACCATATCCTGTGAAGGAACGGTGATAGGGGCTCCGTTGGCAGGGTTGAGGATGTTGTGGCTTCCGAGCATAAGCAGCTGTGCCTCAAGCACTGCAGCATTTCCCAGAGGGAGGTGAACCGCCATCTGGTCTCCGTCGAAGTCAGCGTTGAATGCCGTACAAGCCAGAGGGTGAAGCTGAATAGCCTTTCCCTCGATAAGCTTAGGCTGGAAGGCCTGGATACCCAGTCTGTGGAGGGTAGGAGCACGGTTCAGAAGTACCGGATGGCCCTTCATCACGTTCTCCAGGATGTCCCAGATTACGGAATCCTTGCGGTCGACCATTTTCTTTGCGCTCTTTACGGTCTTGACCACGCCTCTTTCCAGAAGCTTTCGGATGATAAACGGCTTGTAAAGCTCAGCGGCGATGAACTTTGGAAGTCCGCACTCGTGCATCTTCAGTTCAGGTCCAACGACGATAACTGAACGTGCAGAGTAGTCGACTCTCTTACCGAGGAGGTTCTGGCGGAATCTTCCCTGCTTACCCTTGAGGGAATCGGACAGAGACTTGAGAGCTCTGTTGGATTCGCTCTTGATGGTGTTAGACTTCTTTGAGTTGTCGAACAGGGAGTCCACAGCCTCCTGGAGCATTCTCTTCTCGTTGCGGAGGATTACCTCAGGAGCCTTGATCTCGATGAGTTTCTTCAGACGGTTGTTACGTATGATAACTCTTCTGTAAAGGTCGTTGAGGTCGGAAGTTGCAAACCTTCCTCCATCCAGCGGCACCAGAGGTCTCAGGTCTGGAGGGGTTACAGGAATAACCTTGAGTATCATCCACTCTGGGCGGTTGATATCCTTGGAATCCCTGAAAGCCTCGATGATGCTGAGTCTCTTGAGAGCCTCTGCCTTCCTCTGCTGGCTGGTCTCTGTTTCCAGAGAATGGCGAAGCGAGTAGGAAAGTTCGTCAAGGTCGATCTTTGCAAGGAGCTTGTAGATGGCGCCTGCACCCATCTCGGCGATGAACTTGTTAGGGTCATCGTCGGACAGGGAAGCATTATCCTTTGGAAGTGTCTCAGTCAGTGCGAGATACTCGTCTTCGCTGAGAAGATCCAGTTCCTTTACACCCTTCTCGGCTGCAATACCAGGCTGGATAACCACATACCTTTCATAGTATATGATGGAATCCAACTGCTTGCTCTTGATGCCGAGGAGCGATCCGATCTTGTTTGGAGTGGAGCGGAAATACCATATATGAGCTACAGGAACGGTAAGGGATATGTGTCCCATCCTTTCCCTTCTTACTTTTTTCTCGGTAACTTCCACACCGCAACGGTCGCAGACGATTCCGCGGTAGCGGATCCTCTTGTACTTTCCGCAGGAGCACTCGTAATCCTTTGTAGGACCGAAGATTCTCTCACAGAACAGACCGTCCCTTTCTGGCTTGTAGGTGCGGTAGTTAACAGTTTCCGGCTTGAGGACTTCACCGTGAGACCTCTCCAGGATTTCTTCCGGAGAGGCAAGACCGATTGAAATCTTGCTGAAATTGCTCTTAACCTTTGTATCTTTCTTTATATTCATAATGATAGATTTCTAAGTTACCGATTAATCCAAGTGAACGCTCAATCCCAGACCTCTGAGTTCGTGCAGGAGCACGTTCAGAGATTCCGGAATGTTAGGTGCCGGCATTGGCTCACCCTTTACGATGGCCTCGTATGCGCGGCTTCTTCCGGTGATATCGTCTGACTTGATTGTCAGGATTTCCTGAAGGATGTTGGCAGCGCCGAATGCTTCCAGCGCCCAAACCTCCATTTCTCCGAATCTCTGGCCTCCGAGCTGTGCCTTTCCTCCGAGAGGCTGCTGGGTGATCAGAGAGTAAGGGCCGGTTGAACGTGCGTGCATCTTGTCCTCAACCATATGGTCAAGTTTGATCATGTAGATGACGCCGACGGTAGCTGGCTGGTCGAACAGTTCTCCGGTTCCGCCGTCTCTGAGTCTGGTAGTACCGTAACGAGGCAGGCCTGCCTTGTCTGTGTACTCGCAGATGTTCTCCAGAGAAGCTCCGTCGAAGATAGGGGTGGCGAACTTGACTCCAAGTTCCTTTCCAGCCCATCCGAGGACGGTCTCGTAGATCTGTCCGAGGTTCATACGTGAAGGCACGCCCAGAGGGTTGAGCACGATATCCATAATCGTACCGTCTTCCATAAACGGCATGTCCTCGTCGCTGACTATGCGGGCCACGATACCCTTGTTTCCGTGACGTCCCGCAACCTTGTCGCCGACCATGATCTTTCTCTTCTTGGCAATGTAAACCTTTGCTACCTGCATTACTCCGTTAGGCAGATCGTCACCCTGCTGGATGTCGAACAGACGCCTCTTGTATTTGGCGGTAATGTCCTTGAGAGCAGTCAGATAGTTGCGGATAAGAGATCTGGTCAGTTCGTTTGTGTGCTTGTCTCCAGTCCACTTGGCAGGGTTAACCTGCTCGAAGTTGTCTATGGATTCCAGCACATCTTTCTTGAAGCTGTTTCCCTTGGCGATGAGAACGGTTCCGAAGATATCCGTTACGCCCTGGGAAGTCTTCTTGCCCAGAATAGTCAGAAGCTTGTCAATGAAGGAAGCCTTGAGCTCGGAGGACTTCTTGTTGTATTCCTCTTCCGCCTTCTTCACCTCTTCCTTCATCCTGGCCTTGAAGTTCTTTCTTTCCTTGTCGGTCATCTTGCCCTGGCCGGCCTTGCAGAAGAGCCTCTTTCCGATGACGGTTCCGGTAAGTGACGCGGATGCCTTGAGTGAGGCGTCCTTAACGTCTCCTGCCTTGTCGCCGAAGATGGCCCTGAGCAGTTTCTCCTCAGGTGAAGGATCGGTCTCTCCCTTAGGAGTGATCTTTCCGATGAGGATGTCGCCCGGCTGTACGGTTGCGCCGATACGGATGATTCCGTTCTCGTCCAGGTTCTTGGTAGCGTCGTCGCTGACATTAGGAATGTCCTTGGTCAGTTCCTCAGGTCCTCTCTTGGTGTCTCTTACCTCGAGGAGGTACTCGTCCACGTGAACAGAGGTGAGGATGTCTTCCCTTACAATCCTTTCAGACAGAACGACAGCGTCCTCGTAGTTGTAACCCTTCCAAGGCATGAAAGCAACTTTCAGGTTCCTTCCGAGAGCGAGCTCTCCGTTCTGGGAAGCATAACCTTCCGTAAGGATCTGTCCCTTGACGATCCTGTCGCCTTTCCTTACAACAGGTTTCAGGCGGATGGAAGTGCTCTGGTTGGTTTTCCTGTACATAGGGAGGTCGTAAACGGTAACCTCAGGGGAGAAGCTTATGAATTTCTCTTCCTCAGTCTTGTCATACTTGACCTTGATCTGGTTAGCGTCTACATAAACAACCTCACCGTCACCTTCTGCGGCAATCTGTGTTCTGGAGTCTTTCATTACCGGACCTTCCAGACCGGTACCTACGATAGGGGCTTCCGGATTGATGATAGGGATAGCCTGTCTCATCATGTTGGAACCCATGAGGGCGCGGTTTGCGTCGTCATGCTCCAGGAACGGAATCAGGGATGCTGCGATGGAGGCAATCTGGTTAGGAGCAACGTCTATCAGATGGACGTCTTCCTTTCCGACTACAGGGTAGTCTGCCTGCCAGCGGCATTTGATTCTCTCGTCGAGAATGGTTCCGTTCTCGTCCAGATTGACGTTTGCCTGTGCAACCATCTGGTTTTCTTCCTCTTCTGCGCTCAGGTAAACGAATCCTTCGTCGCTGAGGTCAACAACTCCGTCCTTAACCTTGCGGTAAGGAGTCTCGATGAATCCGAGGTTGTTGATCCTTGCGTAAACGCAGAGGGATGAAATCAGACCGATGTTAGGTCCTTCAGGAGTCTCGATAGGGCAGAGACGTCCGTAGTGCGTGTAGTGCACGTCGCGGACCTCGAATCCGGCCCTGTCTCGGCTAAGACCTCCAGGACCGAGGGCTGAAAGTCTTCTCTTGTGGGTCATTTCGGCCAGAGGGTTGGTCTGGTCCATGAACTGGGAGAGCTGGCTGGAGCCGAAGAAGGAATTGATTACGGAAGACAGAGTCTTGGCGTTAATCAGGTCTGAAGGGGTGAATACCTCGTTGTCCCTGACGTTCATCTTTTCCTTGATGGTCCTTGCCATTCTTGCAAGACCTACGGTAAACTGGCTTGCAAGCTGCTCGCCGACGGTGCGGATCCTTCTGTTGCTCAGGTGGTCAATATCATCGACGGTAGCCTTTGAATTGATCAGCTGGATCAGATAGCGGATAATCTCGATGATATCCTGCTTTGTAAGAACCCTTACGTCTTCGGAGGTGTTCAGGTTCAACTTCTTGTTGAGCCTGTACCTTCCTACTGTACCCAAGTCGTACCTCTTGTCGGAGAAGAAAAGCTTCTCGATAACGTCTTTTGCCGTTGCCTCATCAGGCGGTTCCGAATTGCGGAGCTGCCTGTAGGTGTAGAAGATAGCATCTTTCTGGGTGTTGCAGATGTCTTTCTGCAGAGTGTTGTATATGATATCGAACTCAGCGCTGGCTGCATCTTCGTTGTGGAGAAGGATGTAATCCACGCCGGATTCGATAACCTTGTCTATAAGTTCCTCGGTCAGGACCGTACCTCTCTCGATACCGATTTCGGTTCTCTCGATGTACATAACCTCTCCGGTGTCCTCATCCACGAAGTCTTCGTTCCATGTCTTGAGAACCCTGGCTGCAAGTCTCTGTCCGATATGCTTTTCAAGCTCTTCTCTATCTGCCCTTACCTCCTGGGCCAGATTGAAGATGTTGAGAATGTCCTTATCTGATTCGAAACCGATGGCTCTGAGCAATGTTGTAACCGGCAGTTTTTTCTTTCTGTCGATATATGCGTACATCACCTTGTTGATGTCGGTAGTGAACTCGATCCATGATCCCTTGAACGGAATGATCCTGGCTGAATACAGCTTGGTTCCGTTCTGGTGCAGGCTCTGTCCGAAGAATACGCCCGGAGAGCGGTGCAGCTGGGAAACCACGATCCTTTCAGAACCGTTGATGATGAATGTACCTCTCGGAGTCATGTACGGAATGTTGCCCAGGAATACATCCTGGATAACCTGCTCGAAATCCTCGTGCTCCGGATCGGTGCAGGAGAGTTTGAGCTTGGCCTTCAAAGGAACACTGTAGGACTGACCTCTGTCCAGGCACTCTTCTTCAGAGTAGATTGGAGGATCGATGGTGTAGTCTATGAACTCCAGAACGAAGTTGTTGCGTGTGTCCCTGATGCCTGAAGGTTCCGAATTCTGGGAGAACGCATCCTGGAAGACCTTGAAGAGGCCTTCATTTTTCCTGTTTTCAGCAGTTGTTCCAAGCTGGAAGAATTCCCTGAAGGACTTCAGCTGGACCTCGAGAAAATCGGGATAATCCAGAAGCGTCTTTGATGTTGCGAATGAAATACGCTGATTTTTAGTATTTTGAGGCATTATATCAAATTTAGCTTGATGTAAACTTAAAAAAACGACAAAAAGGTTTAGGGCATTTTAGCCCTAAACCTGACTACGTCCTGACAGGCAGGGGGAAGTAGAGACCAAAAATGAACTTATTTAATCTCAACCTCAGCTCCAACCTCTTCAAGTTTTGCCTTCAAAGTCTCAGCATCAGCCTTGGAAACCTTCTCCTTAACAGCCTTAGGAGCGCCGTCAACGAGGTCCTTAGCCTCCTTCAGTCCAAGACCTGTGAACTCCTTCACAGCCTTTACGACCTGAAGCTTCTGAGCACCGGCTGCCTTAAGGATAACGTCGAATTCAGTCTTTTCCTCAGCAGCAGCGGCAGCAGGACCGGCAGCAGCAACTGCAACAGCAGCGGCAGCTGGCTCGATACCATACTCTTCCTTGAGAACCTTAGCTAATTCCTGAACGTCCTTTACTGTCAGGTTAACCAGCTCTTCTGCAAATTTCTTAATATCTGCCATAGTTTTTGATTTTTATTGTGTTAATAATTATTCTTTCTCCGATAATGTTTTGACGATACCTGCAATCTTGCCGCCACCCTGGCTCTGAAGAGCAGAGATGACGTTCTTTGCAGGAGACTGCAGCAATGCAACGATGTCCGCGATGAGTTCCTCTCTGGACTTGATGTTGCAAAGCACCTCCAAGTTCTCAGCACCTATGTAAGCGCACTCCTGGACATAAGCGGCCTTGAATTCAGGCTTGCCCTTGCCGTCGGATTCGCTGAAAGACTTGATCAGTCTTGCAGGACCGTTCGGAGTTTCTGCAAACATAATCGCAGAAGAACCTTTCAATACGTTCTCGAATGCCTCGCAGTCCTGAACTCCGCTCTTCTCCAAAGCCTTGGCGAAGAGAGTGTTCTTTACTACGAGCATCTTTATATTCTGCTTGAAGCAGTTGCGTCTCAGCTTTGCAGTAGCCTCTGCATTGAGCCCCTCTACGTTTGTAACATAGAAATTAGGGTTCTCCTTGATGCGGGCGGTCAGATCCTCGATAATCTGTGCTTTCAATTCTTTCCTCATATCTTTACCTCCTCATCATTAAGCATCAACACCGATAGACTTCATGTCCAGCTCTACGCCAGGACCCATTGTTGAAGACAGGAATACGCTCTTGACATAAGTGCCCTTGAGTGCCTGTGGCTTCAGCTTAAGTACGGTATTGATGAATTCATTGGCGTTCTGCGCAAGCTGCTCGGCTGTGAATGAAACTTTTCCGATGCTTGAGGATACGATACCCTGCTTGTCTACCTTGAAGTCAATCTTACCTGCCTTGATTTCCTTAACGGCACCAGCGATATCCATGGTAACCGTACCGGTCTTAGGGTTAGGCATCAGACCTCTCGGGCCGAGTATTCTACCGATCACACCGACCTTACCCATCACAGAAGGGGTGCAGACGATGACGTCAACGTCAGTCCATCCGCCCTTGATCTTCTCGATGTATTCATCCAGGCCAACATAGTCTGCTCCAGCTTCTTTAGCTTCGTTCTCCTTGTCAGGAGTACAAAGTACAAGTACTCTCACTGTCTTACCTGTTCCGTTAGGAAGAGTAACGACGCCTCTAACCATCTGGTTGGCCTTTCTAGGGTCAACACCCAGACGCATCGCTATATCAACGGATGAGTCGAACTTAGTGAAGGCGGCTTCCTTTATCAAGCTGCAAGCCTCTGCCAACTTGTACTGTCTTCCAGGCTCAACTTTAGCCTGGGCTGCTTTCTGATTTTTAGTTAGCTTACTCATTGCACTTTTATTTAACGTCGGCAGGGAATTCTCCCTCAACTTTCACACCCATGCTTCTTGCAGTACCTGCAACCATGCTCATGGCAGATTTCAGGGTAAAGCAGTTAAGGTCCGGCATCTTGTCCTCTGCAATTTTCCTAACCTGCTCCCAGGTGAGCTTGCCTACCTTCTTCCTGTTCGATTCGGCAGAACCGGACTGGATCTTGGCAGCCTCCTTGATCATCACTGCTACAGGCGGCTCCTTTACCACGAAGGTGAAGGATTTGTCCGTATATACGGTGATGATAACAGGAAGAGTCTTACCTGCTCTGTTCTGGGTAAGGGCATTGAATTGCTTGCAGAAGTCCATGATGTTCACACCCTTGGAACCCAGTGCGGGTCCTACAGGAGGTGAGGGATTTGCTGCACCGCCTTTTATTTGTAACTTGATCAAAGCGGCAATTTCTTTAGCCATAATTGAAAATTTTTACTCTTTAATTACTTGAACAAAATTCAGTTCCATTGTGGTTGGTCTTCCAAAGATCTTGACCTCAACCTTCAGCTTCTTCTTGTCTTCGAGGATCTCGAGAACATTTCCGTTGAAGCCGTTGAAAGGACCGTCTACGACCTTTACAGGCTCTCCTACAACAAACGATGGAGCGGCCTCTTCTTCTGTGTCTATCATCTCGTCTACCTTTCCGAGGATCTGATTGATCTCAGCGTCCGGAACAGGGTAAGGCTCCTTCTTGGTATCCTTGCTTCTGGCCTCCTTTGTGAGGAAACCTGCGACGAAAGGAATATCGCAAAGCAGATGCTGGATCTCTCCGGTAAGTTCGCACTGAACAAAAACGTACTGTGAGTAGCAGATCTTCTCGACCAGCACTCTTTTTCCGTTCTTTACCTGATAGACCTTTTCGGTAGGTATGAGAACCTGAGGAATCTCTTCCTCTTTGCCCGCTCTGCGGACTTCGTTCTGGATATACTCCTGAACTTTCTTCTCCTTACCGCCCTGCACCCTTAAGATGTACCACCTAAGCTTTGGCTCGCCCATAACTCGATTGTTGTTGTAAGCAGATTACTGGAGCATCCTATAAATACCGGTCATGATGTTCTTGAACGCCAGGTCCATTACAAACACAAGCACTGCAAAGATGACGGTTGCCACCATTACAACTGCTGCGCTTGACTGGAGCTGTGCCCAAGTCGGCCAGGTCACTTTCTTGGTAAGTTCTTTATAAGACTCCTTGATGTATGTACCTATCTTGCTCATTTAATTTAAAATTACGGAAGCCGAATGGAAGCTTTCGGCTTCCCGTTTTCCGAAGGGAAATCGTAACATTTCCTTCCGGGTGGCAGGGACAGAGCGATTCGAACGCCCATCAACGGTTTTGGAGACCGCTATTCTACCCTTGAACTATGTCCCTAAAAAATTCCCTTAGACCTGAATTTCTTCCGGCCGTCAGGGAATTTTGAGATTAATCAGTAAGACTTATTCGTCCAGAGATTAGTCAAGAATCTTGGTTACCTGACCAGCGCCTACGGTTCTACCACCCTCGCGGATTGCGAACTGGAGACCCTCAGATATTGCTACCGGATAGATAAGCTCTACCTTGATAGAAATATTATCACCAGGCATAACCATATCGTGACCCTCAGGAAGCTGGATTTCTCCAGTTACATCCAGTGTACGGATGAAGAACTGAGGACGATACTTGTTCTTGAAAGGAGTGTGGCGTCCGCCTTCCTCTTTCTTCAGAACGTAAATCTGAGCTTCAAATTCCTTGTGAGGGGTAACGCTACCTGGCTTGGCAACTACCATACCTCTCTTAAGCTCTTTCTTGTCGATACCTCTGAGGAGAAGTCCTACGTTATCTCCGGCCTCACCCTCGTCGAGCAGTTTACGGAACATCTCAACACCGGTAACAACGGTCTTCTTAGGCTCGTCGCCAAGACCGATCAGCTGAACCTCATCACCTACGTGAACAACACCAGTCTCAATTCTACCAGTGGCAACAGTACCACGGCCAGTGATTGAGAAGATGTCCTCGATAGGCATCAGGAACGGCTTCTGGTTGTCACGGATAGGAGTAGGGATGTACTCATCGACAGCGTCCATGAGTTCAAGAACCTTAGCCTCCCACTGTGGATCTCCGTTCAGTGCTCCAAGAGCGGAACCTCTGATGATAGGGCAGTCTTCGTCGAATTTGTAGAAACCGAGAAGGTCTCTAACTTCCATCTCTACCAGGTCAAGCATTTCAGCGTCGTCTACCAAGTCAACCTTGTTAAGGAAAACAAGGATCTTTGGAACGTTCACCTGACGAGCCAGAAGGATGTGCTCTCTAGTCTGAGGCATAGGACCGTCGGTAGCGGCTACAACAAGGATAGCACCGTCCATCTGGGCAGCACCAGTAACCATGTTCTTTACGTAGTCAGCGTGACCCGGGCAGTCAACATGTGCATAGTGACGTTTAGCGGTCTGATACTCAACGTGAGCGGAGTTAATGGTAATACCTCTCTCCTTCTCCTCCGGAGCGTTGTCAATCTGGTCGAAAGACTTGATATCATCACTGCTGGTGAAACCTTTCTCTGCCAATACCTTGGTGATAGCAGCAGTAAGAGTGGTTTTACCATGGTCAACATGGCCGATCGTACCAATGTTAACGTGAGGTTTGTCCCTCAAAAATTTTTCTTTTGCCATAATGGATAAATTAATTAATTTATAATGATTTTGAATATTCTTTGAGCCGACAACGGGAATTGGACCCGTGACCTCTTCCTTACCAAGGAAGTGCTCTACCACTGAGCTACGTCGGCCTTAGAGCGGAAGACGAGGTTCGAACCCGCGACCCTCAGCTTGGAAGGCTGATGCTCTACCAACTGAGCTACTTCCGCAACTAAATTTAGTGGAGGGGGAAGGATTCGAACCTCCGAAGGCATGAGCCAGCAGATTTACAGTCTGCCCCAGTTGGCCACTTTGGTACCCCTCCGTCCAATAATTATGTCTTTTTTTGAGCCGATGGAGGGATTCGAACCCCCGACCAGCTGATTACAAATCAGCTGCTCTGGCCAACTGAGCTACATCGGCAGATAAATCTGCGTTTCTCAAAAGGGACTGCAAAGGTAGAAGATTTAAATTATTTACCAAAACTTTTTTGAAAAATTATCAAAAAAAGTATTTTATAGCCTTGAGAATGCTCTCGGTATCAAGGCCGCACTCCTGCAGTTGTTCAGGCACGGTTCCTTGTTCTATGAATCTGTCCGGTATGCCCAGAGGGGTAACCGTACAGTTATGGTTCTTGTCTGCAAGGCTCTCACATACAGCGCTGTAAAGTCCTCCGATAACGCTTCCGTCCTCAACGGTTATGATATGGTCGTGCTCTGCTGCGGCTTCCAGGACGGCATCCTTGTCAAGCGGACGGAGGAACCTCATATTGTAATGTGACGGAGTGATTCCCTCCTGTTCGGCCCTGGCTATGGCCTCCTTGACCTTGTTGCCGATGGTTCCAATGGAAAGTACGGCCACACGGCTTCCTTTTTTCAACCTTTCTGCCTTGCCCGGGACGATCTTCCTGAATTCCTCCGGAAGTTCGAGTCCCTGGCAGTTGCCCCTAGGGTAGCGGATGGTAACCGGGCCCTTGTAATCTTCCAGGGTAGCGGAGTAAATCATATCCTGCATCTCAATCTCGTCGATAGGGGCCATCTCTATTATATTAGGTATAAACCTCAGGTAAGCCAGGTCGAAGGCTCCCTGGTGGGTAGCTCCGTCTTCTCCGACCAGTCCGGCGCGGTCTATCGTGAATATGACCTTGAGTTCCTGGAGGGCCACATCGTGGATAATCTGGTCGAATCCTCTCTGGAGGAAGGAAGAATAGATATTGCAGAACGGAATCATTCCATTCGCGGCAAGACCTGCCGAGAAGGTTACGGCGTGTTCCTCAGCGATGCCGACATCGAAAGTCCTTTCCGGGAAGGCCTTCATCATATCGCTGAGCTGACCTCCGGAGAGCATGGCAGGGGTTATGCCAACGATCCTGCTGTCCTTTTCAGCCAGTTTCACTATGGTCTGGCCGAAAATGTTCTGGTATTTCAGTGGAGCTCCCTCGGTGCGGATCCTTTCCCCGGTTTCTATATCGAACTTGCCCGGGGCGTGCCATATGCTCTGATGCTCTTCGGCCGGCTTGTAGCCCTTGCCCTTGAGGGTTCTTATGTGAAGGAGTTTAGGCCCTTTCATAGGCAAAACCCTGTTGAGCATGCCCACCAGTTCCCCGACATTGTTTCCGTCGATTATACCAAAATACCTGAACCCCAGCCCGGAGAATATGGTCGAATGCTTGAAGAAAAAGTTCTTTGTGCTGACCACCGCCTTCTGGATCCTGCTTCTGAGCCAACCGTTGCCCAAGATTCCCCATACCTTGTTCTTCAGGCTGTTGTAAGTCTTGGAGGTGCTCATTCTCAACAGGTAGTTATGCATCGCGCCAACATTCTCGTCTATGGCGATCTGGTTGTCGTTGAGAATTACCAGAAGGTTCGTACCGGAAGCTCCGGCGTTATTTATGCCTTCGTATGCGAGGCCTCCGGAGAAGGCTCCGTCTCCAAGAACTGCAACTACTTTGGTTGCCTTTCCCTGAAGTTTGGCTGCAGTCGCCAGTCCAAGGGCTGCCGAAACGGAAGTGGATGCGTGCCCTGCTCCGAATGAGTCGTATGGGCTTTCGCTCATCTTCGGGAAGCCGGACAGGCCGTCCTTCTTGCGGTTCTGTTTGAAGAGTTCCCGTCTTCCGGTGATAATCTTGTGGGCATAAGCCTGATGCCCCACATCCCAGACGATCTTGTCTTCCGGAGTGTCAAGTACATAATGAAGCGCCACGGCAAGTTCCACGCTTCCAAGGGAAGCTCCCAGATGCCCCGGGTTGGTTGCGCAGCACTCTATCATATATTCCCTGATTTCTTCGCACAGGGTTTCCAGTTGCCTTATGGTAAGGCTTTTGATATCTGCAGGTGAATTAATCTTATCTAGTATAGCAAATTCCATTTCTGAAATGTTAGTCTCATTTTTTCTTTCCCTCGTCGAGTCCGTAATGTCTCTTGCGGTCCAGCCTGCGGAGAGCGAAGGCCAGGATTATGGCAACGACTCCCATTGCCGCGAAGATGATCTGAGGGAGGGTATAATCGTACTTAATATTGTCCGGATAACTTACGGTTCCGCCTGAGAATGTGCTCAGAAGGCAGAATTTGTCAAGTACCCACCCGATGGCCATGGGAACCAGCATCAGGCCTATGTTCTGGATGAAAAACGCCAGGGCAATGGAGGTTCCGTATTGCTTCTGCGGCATAATCTTGGCCAGGGAAGGCCACAGTGCAGCCGGAAGCATTGCGTAACCGAGCCCAAGTAGCAGCAGTAAAGCTACCGCAATCCAGATGCTGTGGACTCCCGGAAGACCGAAAACTACGTGAACCACCGTTATCGCCAAGGCTCCGATGATCATGAGCAGGGTACCCTTTCCGTATTTGTCGTAAACGGCTCCGAAAAGAGGGGAGAACAAAATGCATCCGAATGGTATAAGGGATGGGAATATTCCTGAATAGAAAGGAGTTACATCGTTGAACTTATTAACCATAAGGTCTGACGTGAACTTGAAGAACGGGCTTACCGCAGCATAGAAGATAAGGCATAGTATGGATATCAGCCAGAACCCCGGATTGGAGATGATGCTCTTGACATCCTTGAGGGAGAAGGAGGCTTCCTCGTCTTTTCCCTCTTCCTTTCTCCGCTCGGCTATCTGTCGGTCCAGTTTCCTGTCCTGCAGGCAGTAAACGAAGAAACCCAACATTCCGATTATCAGGAACACCAGACCGATTCCCACTGTGGTAGTGACATTGTGGAGCCTTTCAGAAATCATCGGGGAGAAAATTAGGGCCACTCCGCTACCCAGCCTGGCTATGGACAGCTGTATGGCCATAGCAAGAGCCAGTTCCTTGCCGCTGAACCACTTGACTATGGCCTTGCTGATGGAGATTCCGGCCATTTCACATCCGGTTCCAAAAACAGCAAACCCCATACTTGCCCAAAGAACCTGTTTCTTCATTGTCATGCTCAGGAAAGAAACGTTCCCTGCATCCGAAGGAATGCAGGTAACGGCATAATACTTAAGGGCGAAACCTGCCACCATCAGTATGCAGCCCAGGTTTCCCGTCAGTCGTATTCCTTTCTTGTCCAACAGCAGTCCGCTGAAAATCAGCATGCCCAGAAAGACATTGAAGACGCTCTGAGCTGCCCCGAAGTAGCCATACTCAGTGCTTGTCCAGGCGTTGTCCTCCTCCAGGAGCGTCTTGAGCGGAGAATAAACGTCTGAAGCCAGATAGGCCGCAAACATTACGAACGACACTATCATAAGTGCCGTCCAGCGGGCTTTTGCCGAATCTCTGAGCAATTTCTTTATGTGCTCCATATAGTGTCTTTGCTAAAATCAGGTGGCAATTTACTCAATATTTTGTAAATTGCGAAGTCATTTTGGCACTGAAGGAGAAAAATATCTTTAAACATATAAACAATGACTACAGATCTTAAAAAGACTCTAAGAGATTCGGCCGCAATACGCTGGACTGCCCTGCTGCTTCTGGCGCTTGCAATGTTCTGTTCATATATCTTTATGGACATACTGAGCCCGATCAAAGATTTGATGCAGGAAACAAGGGGCTGGGACTCAACCGCATTCGGTACAATGCAGGGTTCCGAGACGTTCCTTAACGTGTTCGTTTTCTTCCTGATTTTCGCGGGTATCATCCTGGACAAGATGGGTGTGAGATTCACCGCCATCCTTTCCGGATTCGTGATGCTGGTAGGCGCGGTGATCAAATGGTATGCTGTAACGGACTCGTTTGCCGGAACTTCCATCGCCGCCTGGTTTGACGCTAACCTTAATTATATTCCAGGTTTCGATGAACTGGGCATTTCTCCGTTCTACAGGGGAATGCCGGCATCTGCCAAGTTTGCCGCCGTGGGATTCATGATCTTCGGATGCGGAGTGGAGATGGCCGGAATCACGGTTTCAAGAGGTATCGTAAAATGGTTCAAAGGCCGTGAGATGGCTTTGGCAATGGGTTCAGAGATGGCTCTGGCCAGACTGGGCGTGGCAACCTGCATGATATTCTCGCCGATGTTCGCCAAGATGGGCGAGCATATAGATGTATCCCGCAGCGTGGCTTTCGGAGTAGTCCTTCTGATGATTGCCCTGATAATGTTCATCGTCTACTTCTTCATGGACAAGAAGCTGGATGCCCAGACCGGAGAGGCTGAGGAAAAGGACGATCCTTTCAAGGTCAGCGATATCGGAGCTATCCTGCGCTCAAGCGGATTCTGGCTGGTTGCCCTGCTTTGCGTTCTCTATTACTCAGCGATATTCCCGTTCCAGAAATATGCGGTTAACATGCTTCAGTGTAACCTTACCTTCGTGGATGTGAAAGAAGGTTCCTTCTGGGCAAGTAACACCGTTACCATAGTACAGTACATCATCATGCTGGTAGTTGCGGTAGCCGCCTTTATGAGCAATTTCTCCAAGGGCAAGGCGAAGAAAGGCTTCTTGCTTGCCATCGCGATAATCGCCCTTATAGTATTCTGCTACATGGGTTATATGAGAGGCAGTGCCGAGACCATATTTGCCGTATTCCCTCTCCTGGCAGTGGGTATAACCCCGATTCTCGGAAGCTATGTTGACCACAAGGGCAAGGCCGCCTCTATGCTTGTGCTGGGTTCCATCCTCCTTATTATCTGCCACCTGACATTCGCCTTCATACTGCCGATGTTCAAGGGTAGCTCAGTCGGTGGAGTTGTGGTTGCCTACGTTACCATCCTTGTACTTGGAGCTTCATTCTCCCTGGTTCCGGCATCACTCTGGCCAAGCGTTCCTAAACTGGTTGACCAGAAGATCATCGGTAGCGCATATGCTCTGATATTCTGGATCCAGAACATAGGTTTGTGGCTCTTCCCTCTGCTTATCGGCAAGGTTCTGGACAAGACCAATCCGGATGTGGACGATCCTACACAGTTCGACTACACGGCTCCTCTGGTTATGTTGGCCTGCCTGGGTGTTGCAGCCCTCATCCTGGGCTTCATACTCAAGAGAGTGGACCGTAAGAAGGGTTATGGCCTGGAACTTCCTAACATCAAGGAATAAATCATTCAGAAACAATAATAAACAACTATAAAGATGAACAAAGCAGTCAAACTTCTCAGAGACTCCAAGAGCGCAAGGTGGATTGTGCTCGCCTGTCTCGTGGTCCCGATGTTTGCATCGTATTTCTTTGATGATATGTTCTCAACCCTGAGCCATATCTTCAAGACTCCTGAAATGCTCCAGCTCGGATGGGATTCCCAGAACTACGGTTTCTATGCCGGCGGTTATTCCTTCCTCTGCGTATGGGGCGGACTTATTATCTGCGGTATGCTCCTCGACAAGTGGGGTGTTAGGGTAACAGGCTCAATCTTCGTTGGAATGATGGTGGGCGGTGCTGCAATTGTGGCATACGCCATTTCTTCAAGTTTCAACGGCAGCGGCCTGGCAAACTGGATGCATAATTCAGTAGGAATCGCCAAACCTTCACTGTGGCTGGCGTATGTCGGATGTATGCTATTCGGTCTGGGCAGCGAAATTGCCGGAGTCGCAGTTACGCGTTCCATTGCCAAATGGTTCAAAGGCAAGGAAATGGCCTTTGCAATGGGAGCGCAGCTTGCTATCGCCAGACTGGGTACTGCAATGGCCTTCGTGCTTTCTCCTGTTCTTGTGGGCGAGCACGCAAAGGACGCTCTGTACACCTTCGCCGAGACTAACCGTCCTGCTCTTGTAGGCCTTGCAATAATGATTGTGGGCATCATACTCTGGAGCGTATTCATCACGATGGACGCCAAGTTCGACAAGCAGACCGGAGAGACCGACACCAAGGAAACCAGCGAGGACGACAAGTTCAAGTTCTCAGACATCTTCAAGATTCTGACCAACAAGCACTATATCCTGATTTCCCTGCTTTGCGTGTTCTTCTACTGCTGCATCATTTCATTCAAGAAGTTCGCTACCTCCATCATCATCCCTCGCTTCGGCCTGGATGTGGAGACAGCAGCCTGGATGGTTTCAATGATTCCGTTCTGTACGGTTATCGGAACTCCTCTGTTCGGTATCCTGGTTGACAAGATCGGAAAGGCTACCACCTGGATGATTCTGGGAAGCTGCATGGTACTTGCCGCTCACCTTATCATCGCATTTGCACCTGAGGGAAGCCAGTTCTCCGGCTATGCCGCTATCGGTATCCTCGGAATAGGTTACAGTCTTGTTCCGGCAGCAATGTGGCCAAGCGTTCCTAAGATCATACCGGAGAAGAACCTCGGTACTGCATACTCCCTGATTTACTGGATCCAGAATATGGGTATGCTGCTGGTTCCTATCTTCGTTGGCGGAGTGCTGAAGAAATACGTGATAGACGCCGGCAACCATGCCCAGGAGATTACCGCTGCCGTAAGGGCAGAATATATCTTCATCGGCCTTGGAATAGTTGCTGTCATCGTATCTCTCCTGCTTAAGGCTTCATCCAAGAAGAATCCTCAGCTGGAGCTCGACCTTCCTAACAAGAAGAAGTAATGAAATGAGTCAACAAAAAAAAAGCGCCACACGGCGCTTTTTTTGTTTTACAACTTAATTGTCTGGGATCGGTCAGGTCCTACGGAAGCGTAGGAAACCTTTACTCCCAACTCTTTCTCAATGAAGGCTATGTAGCGTTTGAAGGCTGAAGGAAGCTCCTTGGCTGTCTTGCACTTGGTCAGGTCTTTCTTCCAGCCCTTGAATTCTTTGTAAACCGGTTCTATCTTGGCACTGACTTCGTAAGGATAGCGGTCTGTCTTCTTGCCGTCCACCTTGTAGGCTACTGCAACCTTTATGGTGTCAAAGCTGTCGAGTACGTCAGCCTTCATCATAATCAGGTCTGTAACGCCGTCCACCATAATCGCGAACTTGAGGGCAGGCAGGTCCAGCCATCCGGTTCTTCTCGGTCTTCCGGTTGTTGCTCCAAACTCGTGTCCTTTCTGGCGGAGTTCTTCTCCGACAGCATCGTTGAGCTCGGTAGGGAAAGGTCCGCTGCCGACTCTGGTGCAGTAGGCCTTGAATACTCCGAATACCTTGCCGATCTTGGTAGGGGCCACTCCCAGTCCGGTGCAGGCTCCGGCGCAGATCGTTGAAGAACTGGTCACAAACGGATAAGCTCCGAAGTCCACGTCCAGCATTGTTCCCTGGGCTCCTTCCGCAAGTGCTTTCTTTGTCTTGAGCAGAGCGTTGAGTTCATATTCGCTGTCCACGATCTTGAACTTCTTAAGATACTCTACAGCCTTGAACCACTCTTTCTCGTTCTTGTTGATATCGTATTCAAAATCAAACTGTTTCAGGTATGAAGCATGCCTTTGTTTGAGGGTGTTGAACTTCTTCTTGAAATCCTTTGACAGAACTTCTCCCACTCTGAGGCCGTTTCTTCCGGTCTTGTCCATATAGGTCGGTCCTATGCCCTTGAGAGTGGAACCGATCTTGGTCTTTCCCAGACTTGCCTCGGAAGCGGCATCCATAATCCTGTGGGTAGGGAGTATCAGATGGGCTCTCTTGGAGATGATAATGTTCTTTGTCGGGTCAACACCCATCTTGGCGATGGCCTGGCATTCTTCCTGGAAGATAATCGGATCCAGGACCACACCATTGCCGATTACATTGACTGTGTTCTTGCGGAAAACTCCCGCCGGAACGGAATGGAGTACAAAACTCTTACCTGAGAACTGCAGGGAATGTCCTGCGTTGGGGCCTCCCTGGAATCTGCATATAACAGGGTAGTTTCTGGCAAGCACATCCACAATTTTGCCCTTGCCTTCGTCTCCCCACTGAAGGCCCAATACAACATCAACTTTCATATAGTGTTTGTTTTAATCGCGATAAAAATCAAGTTTAGAATGGAAGGTCGTTGGATTCGGTATCATTGAAATCATCCATTGCCGGGAAATCCTGAGGTGCTGGCTGCGCAGCTGGCTGAGGCGCAGGCTGAACAGGCCTCTGATATGGCTGCTGATAACCTCCCTGAGGCTGAGGCTGGGCCCCCTGGCCTTCCGGTCTTCTTCCGGTCAACTGGATATTGTCAGCCACAATCTCAGTCCTGTATCTTTTCTGACCGGTCTGGTCTGTATATTCACGGGTAGTAATCCTTCCTTCCACGAATACCTGGGTTCCTTTCTGGATGTACTTCTCGGCGAACTCTGCCAATCTTCTCCAGCACACGATGTTGTGCCATTCTGTTCTCTCAGTGCGGTTGCCGCTTCTGTCTGTAAATACCTCTGATGTAGCAACCCTGAAATTTGCCACCACACTTCCGCCGTCAAGATGCCTAACTTCAGGCGCTGCGGCGGTGTTCCCTAAAATCAATACTTTGTTGAAAGACATAATAAATCAAATTTAACCGAGTAAAGTTACTCCAAAAAATCAAATCCTGCAACTATTCTCTTGGAGTAGTGCCGGTAAAAATTCTGAAACTCTCTGAAGCCTGGTATTTAAGCCATTTCAGTCCACTTTCCGGATTAAGGCAGGGATTCTTGTAGTTGGCTTCGATGACCGTGAAGGCTTTTTCCCCGTTTTTGAGAGTTTCGCTGAGAATTCCGTCAGGTGAAGGGATGGCGTAGATTACAAGAGTGTCTCTGTCTGTTTTTTTCAGTAGGATGTCTGCCTCGGCGATGCTGACTGCCTTGATTCCAATATGTTCTGCAAAGGTTTCAGCTTTCTTCAGGGTGCGGTTGGTGATGAGGGTTTCCAGTCCTTCATTCCTGCAGGCCAGGGCTGCGGCCTTGGCGGCACCTCCGCAACCGGTTATCAGAGCCCTTTCCGGTTTTGGATCAAGTTCTCTGACCATTCTCCTTACGGCCAGATAATCTGTGTTGTAGCTGAAGATTTTATCGCCTTTGAAGAGGATGAGGTTGGCGGCGTTCAGGGTTTTGGTTATCTCGTCAGGATCGGTGACAAACTTCATTACGCTCTCCTTGAAAGGGGAGGTGACGTTTGCTCCGCAGTAGCCATTGGCTTTAAGTTCCGCCACGGATTCTTCCACGGTATCTCTTTCCAGCAGGTCGTATGTCATGTCGCCGTCTGGAAAAGCCTCCCTGAAAAGCTTTGGGCTTTGGGAGTGTGAAATGGGTTTCCCTATGAGAGCGAACTTTTTCATTTTGCAGTTCTTTGGCGAAGTGCCTCGTAGCAGAGTATGGCGGCGGAAACGGAAACGTTGAGAGAATCCAGGCGGCCGAGCATCGGGATCATTATCTTGCGGTCGGAAGCCTTTCTCCAGATATCGGAGATGCCGTCAGCTTCGCTGCCCAGGGCTATGGCGCAAGCCTCGGCCATATTTGTGCCGTAATATGGCACGCTGTCCTGGAGCTGTGCGGTGTAGATCTTGATATCGTGGGCTTTAAGGAAAGCGATGGCATCCTCGCTCTTGCAGCAGACGATGGTCTGGGTGAAGACTCCGCCCAGGCTGGCGCGTATGAGGTTGGGATTGTAAAGGTCCGTTCTCGGGTTGGCGAAGATTACCGCCGTGGCGCTCACAGCATCCGCAGTTCTGAGGATGGCTCCAAGGTTGCCGGGTTTTTCCACGGCTTCGGCAATTAGTATCAGAGGGTTTTGCGGATTGTCTTTGAGCATTTTGCCCAAATCCTCAAGAGTTGTGTGCCTGGCTTTGGCCAGCGCCAGTATGCCTTCTGTGGAAGAGCGGTAGGCAATCTTTTCGTATACCTGTGGAGTCACGCTGAAGATTCTTTCAGGACTTACGCCTTCAAGGTCAGGATAGGTTTGAAGTATCTCGTCGCAGAGGAAAACGGAATCGATTCCGAAGCCGTTTGCGATGCAGGCGGAAACCTCCCTTGTCCCCTCCACAGGGAACAGGCCGGTCCTTTCCCTTTCACGGGCCTTCTCCTGTAAAAGGACAACCTCCTTGACCTTAGGGTTCTGCAAGGAGGTTATTCTATTCTGCGACAGATTGTTGCTCATATTCTACTGCTCTCTTTTCATCTGCGGGAAGAAGAGCACGTCCTGGATTGAGATCTGGTTGGTCATGAACATTGCCAGACGGTCCATTCCGATGCCCATTCCGCTGGTAGGCGGCATTCCGTACTCAAGTGCGCGGACAAAGTCGTAGTCGATGTACATAGCCTCGTCGTCTCCGCCGTTCTTGAGCATCAGCTGGTCCTGGAACCTTCCGAGCTGGTCGATAGGGTCGTTGAGTTCGGAGTATGCGTTGGCAAGTTCCTTTCCGCAAACGAAAAGCTCGAATCTTTCCACCAGGTCAGGATTGTCTCTCTTGCGCTTGGTAAGAGGAGAGAGAGAAACCGGATAATCTATGATGAAAGTAGGCTGGATGAGGTTGCCCTCCACATACTCTCCGAAGATGGCGTCTATAAGCTTGCCTTCTCCAAAGCTCGGCTGGATTGGAACGTTGAGCTTCTTGCAGGTTTCCCTGAGCTGTTCAACGTTCATTCCGGTAACGTCCACTCCTGCATACTGCTTGATGGCTTCCAGCATAGGGAGTCTCTTGTAAGGGCCTGCAAAGTCAACTTCCTTGTCGCCGATGGTGGCCTTGGTGGTTCCGTTCACGGCTACGGCTATCTTTTCCAGCATCTTCTCCGTGAAGTTCATCATCCAGTAGTAGTCTTTGTAGGCCACGTAGATTTCCATGCAGGTGAACTCAGGGTTGTGTGTGCGGTCCATACCCTCGTTGCGGAAGTTCTTCGAGAACTCGTAAACGCCAGGGAAACCGCCCACGATGAGCCTCTTCAGGTAAAGCTCGTCTGCAATCCTCAGATACAGGTCCATATCCAGCACATTGTGGTGTGTGACAAACGGACGTGCGTTTGCTCCTCCCGGAATAGGCTGGAGGATAGGGGTTTCAACTTCCAGATAACCGTGAGAGTTGAAGAACTCCCTCATAGTGTTGTATATCTTGGTCCTCTTCTCGAACACCTTTCTCACTTCCGGATTCACGATTAGGTCCACATACCTCTGGCGGTAGCGCATCTCAGGATCTGCAAAGGCGTCGAACACCTCTCCGTCCTTTTCCTTGACGATAGGAAGCACCCTGAGTGACTTGCTCAGTACAACCAGTTCCTTCACGTGAATACTCTTCTGGCCGGTCTGTGTCACGAATGCAAAACCCTTGATTCCGATGATGTCTCCGATATCGAGGAGTTTCTTGAACACGGTGTTGTACAGGGTCTTGTCCTCACCCGGGCAGATCTCGTCTCTTTTTACGTATGCCTGGATCCTGCCTTCGCTGTCCTGCAGTTCTATGAATGAAGCTGCACCCATAATCCTTCGGCTCATAAGCCTGCCGGCCATGGAAACGGTCTTGAAGACTTGCTGGGACGGGTCATCTTCTGCGGCATCGGGATTGAAACCCTCAAGAATCTGCCTGGAAGTAGCGGTTATGATATACTCCGGAGCAGGGTAAGGATTGATGCCCAGATCGCGTATTTGTTGAAGGCTGTTCCTTCTATTCTGTTCTTGTTCGTTAAGATTGAGTTCCATAGGTTTTTCTATTTCCAGGCAAAGGTAACATTTTTTTATGAGATAAATTTATTAAATTTGCAATCCGCCCGAGCAGCGGTAATCCGTTATGGTAGTAAAGAGCAGGGAAAAACAATGGATCGTAAGGGAACCTGGCAATCCGATTTACACTCGGCAGCTGGTTCAGGATCTCGGTATAGACGAGGTCCTGGCTAATCTTTTGGTCCAAAGGGGCATCAAGAACTCTGACGAGGTGCGCCAGTTCTTCCATCCGTCTCTCGCCTCGCTTCACGACCCTTTCCTGATGAAAGATATGGACGTGGCGGTTGACAGGGTCCACAAAGCTGTTCTTAGCAAGGAGAAGATTCTGGTATATGGAGACTATGATGTGGACGGCACATCTGCAGTATCCCTGGTTTTCTCTTTCCTGAGAAGGCTTACAGGCAACATAGATTATTACATTCCAGACAGATACGACGAGGGATACGGCATATCCTTCTATGGCGTGGACTGGGCTGCGGAGAGAAAGTGCTCTCTGGTTATAGCGCTGGATTGTGGAATCAAGGAAGCCGAAGCCGTAAGATATGCCAAGAGCAAGGGCATTGATTTCATCATCTGCGACCACCATCTTCCGGGCGAAGAACTCCCTCCTGCCGTAGCCACGCTGGACCCGAAGAGAGAAGACTGCCACTATCCTTACGACGACCTTTCCGGTTGCGGGGTTGGCTTCAAACTGGTACAGGCATATGCCCAGAAATACGGCATTCCGTTTGAGGCAATCGAACCTTTGCTGGATCTTGTAGCCGTGAGTATAGCTGCTGACCTTGTGAGCGTTACAGGAGAGAACCGCGTACTTGCCTACTATGGTTTGAAGCGGCTGAACGAATCGCCGAGGAAAGGCCTTCTTTCCATGATAAAGCTTTCCGGTCTGGAGAAGCACAAGATCACGATAGACGATGTCGTTTTCAAGATCGGTCCTAGAATCAATGCTGCCGGAAGAATGGAGAGCGGACGTATGGCGGTTGACCTTCTGACCTCCGAAGATATCAATGAAGCCAACCACATTGCCAAACAGATCAACGACCACAATAACGAGAGAAAGAGCATAGACCGCACCATCACCCAGCAAGCCATCGAGATTGTGAGAAACCATCCGCAGTTCAGTACATTGAACTCCACGGTGGTCTACAATCCGGAGTGGCATAAGGGAGTTGTGGGAATCGTTGCCAGCCGTCTGGTGGAGGCATTCTACAGGCCTACGATTGTTTTGACCAAATCTTCCAACGGATTCATTTCCGGTTCCGCCAGAAGCATTGCGGGCTTCGATCTCTACGATGCCATCGAGAGCTGCGCAGACCTTCTCGAGAACTTCGGCGGACATACCTACGCCGCCGGCCTTACACTCAAGGAAGAGAACCTCGAGACTTTCCGCCAGAGGTTTGAAGAGATTGTAACAAAGAACATTACAAAGGAGATACTGACTCCTATCATCAACATAGACGCTTTCCTGGAATTCAGACAGATAACTCCAAGATTCTTCCGCCTTCTGAATATGTTCCAGCCTTTCGGACCGGGCAACCAGTCCCCGGTATTCATGACCACAAGCGTCTATGACAACGGAAATGGCAGGATCGTTGGAAATCCGGTAGACGGCAGAGGCGGACACCTCAAACTGGAGCTTATCCAGGAAGCTGATTCCTTCCGCCCTCTTAGCGCCATTGCCTTCAACATGAGCGAATACTTCGACCACCTTGCTGCTGGCGAGCCTGTGGATATATGCTACTCAATCGCCGAGAACTTCTACCGCAGCAGCATTGCCAATATCCAGCTCAGAATCAAGGATATCCGCGAGGGCAAAGACACTACCATATAAATAGTTACTCAACCTCTTCTATTACTGTTCCCAAGCCATCCAGATTATAAATCTCATTAAAAGTGCCGTTGTTAGACACCCATAATGAAAGTATGGTTCCTTTGATTATCCTGATGGTTTTCAGCGATGGCATAGGCCAAGCTACAATGGTTCCTGATTTTGCGTTTGTCTTTGTGAGATCAAGCTCTTCTATATTTCCTCCGTAACATGCAAACCATCCAATAGAGGAATTCTCTAACTGAATCGTAGTTAGATTAGGGTTGTTATAAATGTAATTGGTTGAAATATAAGGGCTGTTGATTATTTTGAGATTCTTCAGCTGGTTGTTTTCAGCACGTAATCTGTCGAAATAAAAGTTGTCTTTGATTTCTAAAGACTCTATTGCATTGTTATAACAGTGAACAATTTGAAGTGTAGTAAAATGAGAGAGGTCTAGTTTTGTCAGATTATTATCGTTGCAGTATAATTCCATTAGATTGTTGCATCCTTGGAGATTGATTTCTGTCAAGGAATTATATTCACAATCTATCAATGCAATGCTAATGCACTTAGAGAAATCAAGTTTCTTTATTTTATTCTCTTCGCAGTTAAGCCTTCTGAGTTCTTTGCAGTCGGTTAGGTCTAATACTTCAAGCTGATTGTTGAGGCAATGAATTTCCGTAACTTTTGTACAGCCTTTAAGGGATAATTTCTTTATTTGATTACCGTTGCAATGGAGAGTCTGAAGATTAGGGCATGGACTGAGGTCCAGCTCTTCAATACTGTCCATACTGCAATAAAGACTTTGAAGGGATTTGCATCCAGTCAGATCTAATTTGTGAAGTGAAGGACAATATTGGACTTCCAATAATCTCAGGTTAGAAAAGCGCTCTATTCCCTTGAGAGATTTTATATTTTTTTCCAGAATCGAGATGGATCTTATATCATTAGCCTCTTCTTGGCTGATAAACCCATCTTTGTTCTTGTCGAAGTTATCGAGACAATATGATTTGAAGACTACATCGTCAAATTCTACATAATCTGTGACTGTAATTGTACAGGCATCTGATTTGCCGTCACAAGAGGCGGTAATGTTGACTTTGCCAGAGGCAATTGCTTTTACCAGACCGCTGGAACTGACTTGTGCAACACTTGGGTTTGAAGAAGTCCAGCTAACGGTCTTTATAGTAGCATTGTCAGGTAATATAGTTACCAGAAGCTGATGTGAACTGCCAACATTTATGCTGGACTTTATATTTGAAATCGTTAGAGAATTAACAGGAATTTTCTCAGCAGGAACAAATGGTCCTGAAGTTTGTTTGTCTCCGTCTCCTCCACAAGCACAAACAATGAACGAAGCAATGGACAATATAATAGAACCAAGCACCTTTTTCATGGCAAATAATGATTTATTTACTTCAAAGATAAGAAATTATGTGAAATGACTCAAGATATAATCTAAGTTCCAGACGGAGGTGTCTATTGTCTTTATTGAGCAGGCTTTGTAGATTGGCTCCCGTTCATGGAGCTTTTCTTTTGCCCACTGCTCGAGGATCTGGAGTTTTTCTTCAGGGGTGGAAGATTTGTGGTTTGCCAGCAGGTTTTTGACAAGAGGCCTGCCGTCCTGGAGGAGGAGCATCCTTTCTGCGAGGACCTTTGGGTTGCAGGTCAGGAAGAAGCATCTTGTTCTTTCTTTCAAAATGGCTGCGCATCTAGGATTCATTGGAGTTCCCCCGCCCAGGGAGAGGATGATATCATCTTCTGTTTCAACGATTTGCTTAAGGCATTCTTCCTCTCTTTTTCTGAAGTATGGCTCGCCTTTTTCCCTGAAGATGGATTCCATATCCATACCTTCCTGCTGCTCTATGTAACGGTCCAGGTCTATGAGTTTTCTGCCCGTCTTTTCAGACAGGGCTTCTCCGGCCAGAGTCTTGCCGGAAGTCATAAAACCACAGAGTGCAATGATCATATCAGAAGAGGGTTGGTTCGTCTTCTCCTTCCCAAGAATCCTCTTGGCTGTCTTCTTCAGGGAAATCAGTGTCTTCCGGAATATCTGAAGGAGTATCTTCTTGAGGTTCCGAAGTTGTTTCTTCAAAATCAAAGTCCTCGTCTTCGTCCTCAAGGACAGGAGGTTCTATAAGCACAACCTTTTCTGTTTCATATTGGGTGAGGCGTTTGCCCTTAGCCTTCCAGCCTTTCTCGGCGATGAAGCTGTCCACAGCCACGGCCTCGTTCTGACGGCCTTCATGCTTACCGCCGAACTGTATGACAACCTGGCTTCCGGCAGCTGAGGTGATGGCCACCAGATATGAACCCTCCTCTTCGCTGATGAAGAGGTTGGATGGGTTGTTGTTGAGTTCGAACTTGAATCTCTTGAGGTAGAACTTCTGAGATTCCGCATCGTAATAAACGGCGGCATAGACCTTTGCCGGATCGAATTTCTCCACCCGGATCAGTTCTCCCTCGTAGTGGTTGTTCAAATCCTGGCTCGTGGTGGCGTATGTTCCGTTCTTGTAAACGGCCAGTATACGGTCTTCGTCCTTGAACTTGCCGAGATATGTTCCTCTCTTGTCCTCGTTGAGACGGTTGACATCGGTGTCGAACCACAAAGGCTTGTCGCCGATGGTGGAACCACCCTTGGCCTTCAGTGTTATCTTGCTTATAGGATTCTTACTCAGGAGGTTGCCCCTGGAGGTCTTTCCCTTGATGGCCAGGGTTGCAAAGTCATAGTCGAAGTTCAGCTTCTTGAGCTTGAGCCGTGGACGGAGGTTGACCCTAACCGTCTCTGCTTCTCCGTTATGGTTGGCGGTAAACCAGAGGATCTTTGAATCAGGAGTACCCATTGTAACGTCATACTCCTTGTCCCTGGTTACGGAGGTTACGGCAAATCTCTTGACAAAGTTGTTGCCAGATTTTCCGTCGCGGTAAATTACATTATATATCGTCCTGAGGTCATTCTTCTGGAAGACTGCCGCATGGATGATGCCCTTGCCTACGAATGCCTTGTCTGATATCTTGGTAACCAAATATTTGCCGTTGGACAGGAAGACGATGATGTCATCTATGTCCGAGCAGTTGCAGATCATCTGGGCGTTGTCGTCCTTCTTGAGGTCCATTCCGATGAAGCCCTCCTCGAAGTTGGCGTAGAGTTTGGCGTTGGCCACTGCCACCCTGGAAACCTGTATGGTCTCGAGGTTGGAAATCTCAGTGCAGCGCGGATAGGCCTCGCCGTATTTGTCCTTCAGGCTCTGGAAATAATCTATCGTAACCTCGGTAAGGTTTTCAAGGTCGCGATGGACTTTGGCGATTTCCTTCTCCACGTTGTCTATCTTGGCGTTGCACTCTTTGATATCGAAGCGGGAAATCTTCCTTACAGGCTTTTCAACCAGCTTGAGAACGTCATCGCGTGTGACTTTCTGGTGAAGGAGAGGTTCATAGACCTTCAATGCCTTGTGTATTTCGTTGACCTGGCTGTCCCAACTTCTGGTCTTCTTGTCTTCCAAGAGCTTATACTTGCCTTCTTCGAAGAAGATTTTCTCAAGAGAAAGGGAGTGCCAGTTTTCTTCCAGTTCTCCGAGCCTTATCTCCAACTCCTTCTTAAGGAGGTCTTTTGTGCGGAGCGTGCTGAATTCCAGCACTTCACTTACGGTGAGGAAATGAGGCTTGTTATCCTTTATGACGCAGGTGTTAGGGTTGATTGAAACCTGGCAGTCCGTAAAGGCGTATAGAGCGTCTATGGTTTTGTCAGGGGATTCTCCTGCAGCCAGGGTAACCACGATTTCGGCCTTCTTGCCGCTGAGGTCTTCTACCTTGCGCACCTTGATCTTGCCCTTGTCATTTGCTGCTATGATGCTCTGGAGAATGTTCCCGGAATTTTTGCCGAAAGGCAGCTCAGTGATTTTCAGGGTCTTCTTGTCAACCTTGACTATCCTGGCCCTGACGGTTATCTTGCCTCCGCGCTTTCCGTCTGCATAGCGGCTGACATCCATGATACCCCCGGAAGGGAAATCCGGATAGAGATGGTATTCCTCACCCCTTAGGAAAGCTATGGAAGCATCTATGATTTCGTTGAAATTATGCGGAAGGATCTTGCAGTTGAGTCCAACGGCGATACCGTCCGCTCCTTGATAAAGAACCAGAGGAAACTTGACCGGCAGGGTGACAGGCTCCTTGTTCCTTCCATCGTAGGAGTTCATCCACTCGGTGGTCTTCGGGTTGAAAACCACTTCCAGGGCGAAGTTGGAAAGCCTTCCCTCTATGTATCTTCCCGCTGCGGCCTCATCTCCGGTAATGGTGTTTCCCCAGTTTCCCTGGCAGTCTATAAGGAGGTTTTTCTGTCCGATCTGCACCAGAGCGTCCTTGATGGAGGCATCACTGTGGGGATGGTATTTCATTGTTTCTCCCACGATGGTGGCCACCTTTATCAGTGAACCGTCGTGGATCTTGCGCATAGCGTGAAGAATCCTTCTCTGAACCGGCTTGAGTCCGTCTTCTATGTGCGGAACGGCACGGTCCAGAATAACATATGATGCATAGTCCAGGAACCAGTTCTTGAACATTCCCGGAAGCCTGTATTTGTTTTCTCCCTCTTTAAGAAGCTTTGAGAACTTGCCTTTCGGCTCTTCTGACTGTAATTCTTCCTGATTTATATCTTCCCTGTCTATCTCTGACATTTCTGTATCTTTTGTAATCCCGCGCAAATTTAAGAAAAAATCGCGCCTTCAAAATTCTATTCGTACCTGAGAGCCTCGATAGGATCCAGCGCAGCGGCCTTCTTCGCCGGAATGTAGCCGCTGGCAACTCCAACCACGACGCAGATAAGGACGGCGGCTATGATCCACATCCACGGAGTCACGAAAGAAGCATTCATAACCGCAGCAACCAGAGCTCCCGCCAACAGTCCCAGGATGATTCCCAGGATACATCCTATCTGGGCTATAGCCACGCTTTCCACCAGGAACTGCTGCCTTATAAGGCGGGCGGATGCGCCGATGGCTTTCCTTATGCCTATTTCCGCAGTCCTTTCCTTTACGCTAACCAACATTATGTTCATGAGGCCGATGGCGGCACCCAGAAGGGTGATGAGTCCTATGATTCCCGCTATCAGGGTAATGGTTCCCATAGTTTTGCTGGCTTCCTTGGCCATTGTCTCGTTGTAACTTATGCTGAAGTCTGTCTGGTCTGTAGGGGAAAGCCTCCTGACGGAACGGAACAGGGTCTCAGCCTCAGAATAAAGGTCTTCCATATGGGCCAAGGCGGAAGCGGGCCGTATTCCTATGGAGAAAGAGGTTGAGTTGAAGCGTGCCCTTCCGTTGGTGATAGGTATGATAGCTGCCTGGTCTATGCTGCTGCCCATTCCTCCGGAAGAGGACTTTGCCAACACTCCGACCACCGTATAGGGACTTCCTCCTATGATGATGGATTTTCCCAGAGGATCTTCCTTGCTGTCGAAGAGGGTGGCTGCCACAGAACTGCCAATTATGCACACGAAAGAGGCGTCCCGGATGTCCTTTTTCGTCAGATCCCTGCCCTTGTCTATGGTAAAACTGTTGAAAAGGACATAGTCCTCGTCGCCGATTACAGCGGTGACATTCGGGCTGGTGCTCTTCTCAGCCCGCTTGAAAGTCATTCCTCCGTTTCTGGTAAAGATGGTTACCACACATGGGGTTTGTGGTGAAAACACATCTTTGAACGAAGTAGCTTGGAAGTAACTGATAGAAGGATTGTTGCGTATCCTTCCGGTTCTTTCTCCCGAAGACCGGAACTCCGGTTGGATGAAGAAAGACTGGGAGCCTATGGAAGCAAAACTCTCGTTGACTTCATGTTTGAGGGCTTCGGTAGCAGTGAGGATTCCCAGCAGGGAGGTAATGCCCACTGCTATCATCAATATTGTCAGGACACTTCTCAGTTTGTTGCTTTTGATGGATTTAAGGGCGACCTTCACATTCTCCCTCACCAGTGGTGTCATCAGAACTCGTCTCTTTCTGTCCATACCCTTAACTTTTAGAGCCGTAAAAGTAGGAAAAATACTTTAATCGGCCTATATTTGCATGATAAACAGGTAGAATTATGGCAAGATCAGAAAATACGGGAAGATCCGCTTCCAGGACAAAGAAGCCTTCTTCAGCAAAAAGACCTTCCTCTGCGGCAGGCAAACGTTCATTCTCTCCAAGGAAATCCTCTTCCACAGATCCGAAAAAAAGCTTTTCTCCAAAAGGCCCTTCTTCCGGTCCAAAGAAGAGCTTCTCATCCAGAGGTCCTGCAACAGCCTCAAAGAGAGCCTCATCGCCGAGAAGCGTATCTGCTCCTAAAAGATCCTTCTCTCCAAGAAGCGCTGAAGCTCCTAAGAGACCATTCTCCACGAGAGGCACTTCTGCTCCAAGAAGGACTTCTACATCCGGAAGGACTTCGCAGGAAATCAAGAAAGCTTTCACCGCAAAGCCAACCAGGACCAAGCGTACCCGCAACGATTTTGAGCAGGTTAGAAGCCAGCTTGAAGGAAGGGAAGCCGTTGTATCCGCGAGGAAGCCTCGCGTGGAAGCCTACACCCCGAAGCCTCGCAAACCGAAGGCCAAGGGAGAGGAGGGCATCCGCCTGAACCGCTTCATCGCAAACTCCGGAATCTGTTCCAGAAGGGAAGCCGACGAATATATTCTCCAGGGCATCATAACCATAAACGGACAGACTGTTACTGAGTTGGGAACCAAGGTATTCCAGAGAGACGAAGTCCGCTTCGACGGTAAGGTTATCCAGGGCGAGGAAAAGGTTTACATCATTATGAACAAGCCGAAAAACTGCGTAACCACCACAGACGATCCTCACGCCCGCAAGACCGTTATGGACCTGATTGCCGGAAAGTGCCCTCAGAGAGTTTATCCGGTTGGACGCCTGGACAGGGATACCACTGGCGTACTCCTTCTGACCAATGACGGCGACATGACTGAAAAACTCACCCATCCTTCATACAACAAGAAGAAGATTTACCACGTTTTCCTGGACAGAAACCTTTCCCAGGCTGATTTTGACAAAATTCTCAAGGGAGTTTACCTGGACGACGGAATGATTAACGCAGACGCTTTGTCCTATATCGACGGAGACCAGACGCAGGTGGGCATTGAGATACACAGCGGAAGGAACCGTATCGTAAGGAGAATCTTCGAGGCTCTGGGCTACAAGGTGGAGAAACTGGACCGCGTTTATTTTGCGGGCCTGACAAAGAAAAACCTCAGGAGAGGACAGTGGCGGTTCCTGACCGAGAAGGAACTTGCTATCCTGAAGATGGGCTCTTACGAATAAAATCCTCTAAACGTATGGAAGACAAGATAATCCGTTCAGGCTTCGTAAACATCATAGGTAATCCTAACGTGGGCAAGTCCACTCTGATGAACGCCCTCGTCGGGGAGAAACTGTCCATTGTGACTGCCAAGGCCCAGACCACCCGACACAGGATTATGGGCATTGTCAACGGAGACGACTACCAGATAGTTTTCTCCGATACCCCCGGCATTCTCAAGCCTTCCTACGAACTTCAGGAGGCAATGATGAACTTCGTGGACACCGCCATCGGCGATGCCGACATTATCATCTATGTCACCGATGTCTACGAATCTTCCGAGAAGAACAAGGAATATGTGGACAAGCTCAATCTTCTCTCCGTTCCGGTAATTGTCGTGGTCAACAAGATAGACAAGATTGAGGATCCAAATGTTCTGGATGAACTTGTGGAGAAATGGCACGGACTGGTTCCCAAGGCGGACATCCTCCCTATGAGCGCCCTGACCAAATTCAATACGGACATCCTCCTGAACAAGATCGTTTCCCTTCTTCCAAAGCAGCCGGCCTGGTACGACAGGGATGTGTTCACCGACAAGAACCTCCGCTTCTTCGCCTCTGAAATCCTCAGGGAGAAAATACTCGAGAACTACAGCAAGGAAATCCCTTACTGCACCGAGGTAGTGATAGAAAGTTTCAAGGAGGAAGATGAGCTCTATTCAATCGAAGCTGTTATAAATGTAGTCAGGGAATCCCAGAAGGGCATCATCATCGGAAAGAAAGGCGCAGCACTCAAGAGGGTAGGCACCCAGGCCCGAAAAGAGATGGAGAATTTCTTCGAGAAGAAGGTCTTCCTGAAGATATTCGTAAAGGTGGATCCTTCCTGGAGAGAGAACAAGCGGGAGCTTAAGCGTTTCGGATATATCCAATAACCAATGAAAAAGTTTTTTTTGTTGCCGGCTGTCGTTTTATTGTCGGCTATTATGTCAGTTGCAGCGGATTACACGCTGAGGCTGGACTACATATTTTCCGGCGATGCAACCCATACGGAGATTTCCCTTGCAAAGATGGGTAGGCTGGAGGGCTGGTGGGGCAGGACTGTCAATATGGACAATCTGCTGCTAAGGGGAAACGGGCAGATTATTCTCAGGGATTCGGCTACCAGCCAGGTTCTCTACTGCACATCTTTCTCCACGCTTTTCTCCGAGTGGCAGTGCACTCCTGAAGCCCTTCATACCCGCAAGGCTTTCGAGAACGTCTATCTGGTGCCGATGCCTCAGGCCACTGCTTATGTAACTGTGAATATCCTGGACAAGAGAGACAGCATAACGGCTTCCATGACTCATATAGTCCATCCTGATGATATTCTCATCCGCCCAGTCGCATCTCCTTATACGTTAGACAAATGCCGGTATGTTCACAAGGGCGGGGACAGTAAGGATGCCATAGACATCGCGATAGTGGGAGAAGGCTACACAAAAGAAGAAATGGAGATTTTCTATCGCGATGCAAAGGAAACCGCAGACCAGATTCTGAGTTATGAGCCTTTCAAGGGCAAGGCAGACAAACTGAACTTCATCGCCGTGCCTGTCGAGAGTAAGGAAAGCGGAGTGAGCATTCCTCTGAAAGGGGAGTGGAAGCAGACGGCCTTCTCTTCTCATTTCAGCACCTTCTACTCTGACCGTTACCTTACAACCCTGCATCTTTTCGACCTTCATGACGCTTTGGCCAGCGTGCCTTATGAGCATATCATAATTCTCGCCAACACAGATAACTACGGCGGTGGTGGCATTCTCAATTCATACGTTCTGACTGCCGCGCATAACCGCTGGGCGATGCCGGTGGTAGTGCACGAGTTCGGACACAGCTTCGCCGGATTGGCAGACGAGTACTTCTACGATGACGGCACAGACCAGTACGACCTTCATACCGAGCCTTGGGAGCCGAACATCACCACCCTTGTAAACTTTGATTCCAAGTGGAAAGACCTTGTCGAGAAAAGCGGGATTGTTACAAAGGCGGACCAGAGGCTTCCTGCCTACAGAACTCTCGTTGAATCCGACTACAAGGTGGGTATCTATGAGGGAGGCGGTTATCTGTCAGAGGGCATTTACCGTCCGTATCCTACCTGCAGGATGAGAGACAATACATATCCCCTGTTCTGTCCTGTCTGCCAGAGGGCTATCTCCCGCATGATAGACTACCAGACGATTTCTATTTCAAAGTGAAAATGTAGGTGATGTAGCCTACCTGGGTAGGGGCGTCGGAAGGGGAGAAGCGGGCCTTGAGGGCGGCCTGCTTGGCTGCATTCCAAAGAGTTGAGTTGTTTGTGGTTGTGCCTTTCTGGCCAGGGATGGCGTTGGTGACGATGCCTTGTTCGTTGACCACGATTTTCACTACTACCGTACCGCTTTCGTTAACGGTATAGGCGGGTAGAGGAAGAGAACCCAGAGTGGATCTTCCTTCAAGCCTTACGGATGGTATGCCGTTGAGTTTTCCGTGTTCTGTGTTGCCTTTTGAGTGGCCGGCCTTGAGGTCAGTTGAAGCTTCATCGGCGGTTTGAGGCTTGCCGGTGTCTTTCTTGTTGTCGGCGCTTGGAAAGAGGGCCCTCTTGTCTATTTCCCGCTTAGGCTCAGGGATCTCGACGTCTCCCTTGCCCTGGGCGGTCTGCGGCTTCCCTGCGTTGGACTTGTCGCTCTGCAAAGGGGCTTTGGCCTTCTGGACGATGTTAACTTCCTTGGTAGGGTCAGGCTCCGGGGCCCTTGGCTCGGGAGACTTTCTCTGGACGGCTTTCTGAGGCACTTCCTCAATAGGGATTTCGAGCAATATGCCTTTTTCAGCAGGAGGTGGATAGATTAGCTTGAAACCGGTGACTCCCAGCACAAACAGCAGCACGACGTGGAAGGCTATGGTAAGGGCCACGCCTATCTTCTTGCCTTCTTTGGCTTGCCGCTGCTGCTTGGTAAGGGAGTACATGCTGTTTAGCTATTCTGTTATTCAGGCGATGTGGCAAGAATAACCTTGTATTGGTTGCGCTTTGCAATGTTCATAAGTTCAACCACTTTCTCGATAGGGACGGTCTGGTCCGCGAGAATGGTGAAGGTGGGCTCGTCCGTGTTCTGGAGGAGGGCCTGGATGGAAACTTCCACCTGCTCGAATGGAGTCTCCTGCTTAAGGCCGTTGATATGGTAGGAGAAGGTATTGGTTTCCTGGTAGTGCTTTATGGAGACGCTCACCTGAGGCTTGGCCGAAATCTGGTTGGTGCTCTTGGGCAAAAGAAGCTTCAGGGCGTTAGGGTTTATGAGTGTGGATGTAACAAGAAAGAATATCAGCAACAGGAACACCACGTCCGTCATGGAGGACATGCTGAATGCCGCATTTATCTTGTTCCGCTGTTTAATTGCCATAACTTACTTTTTTGCAGGTTCGTGGAGAAGATCCATAAACTCGATAGTGTTGCTCTGCAGGGTGAATACAAGGTCGGATACCTTGGATGTGAGGTAGTTGTATCCGAAATAGGCAAGGATACCCACGATAAGACCGGCTACGGTGGTTATCATTGCGGTGTAGATACCTCCGGAAAGAAGGGTGATGTCTATGTTGTTTCCGGCCTGGCTCATGTTGAAGAATGCCTGCACCATACCGAGCACCGTACCCAGGAATCCGATCATAGGCGCGCCGCCGGCGATGGAGGCCAGGGCAGGGAGCCCTTTCTCCAGTCTTGCAACCTCGATGTTTCCCATATTCTCAACAGCAGCCTGGATGTCTGTCAGTGGCCTTCCCATTCTCTCTATTCCTTTCTCGATCAGGTGAGAAACTGGAGTGTCCTGCTGGCGGCAAAGGTTCTGGGCGGCGGCAATCTTTCCATCGTGGATATAATCGCGGATGTCTCTCATGAAGTTAGGGTCGATCTTGGAAGCCCGGCTGATTGTCCACCACTTCATTCCGAAAATGTAGATGGTAATCAGACTCAGTATAATCAGAGGAATCATCAGCCATCCTCCCTTGACGGCCATATCGATCATTGAAAGGGAAACTTTTTCTTTGGTGGCGACTGCAGCTGCGGCCTGAGTCAAAGCCTCTGCAGTATCTGCCTGGAGTAAAAATGTGAGCAATGTCATATCTGAATCAATTATTTAATATTCTTTGCAAGCAAAAACTGTGCGAGTGTTATTTCTTATTTTATCGGGTAAGGGTATTTGATATCGCAGAGGAAAAGGGCCTGCCCGGGAACACTGGCTCCTGCGGCGCATCGGTCTTTGGCCTTAAGCATCTCGGCGATCCATTCCGGCTGCCTCTTGTGAAGGCCGACTTCCACCAGGGAGCCGACCATAGCCCTGACCATATTCCTGAGGAAGCGGTTGGCGGTTACGGTGAACACATACCGGCAACCCTTGTTTTCCCTTGAGAAAGGGGCGGACAGAGGGGCTTTTTTCCAGAAAGCCTCGGTTACGGTGCAGATAGGGGATGTGACGTCGCTTCCAAGTTTCTGGAGACTTGTGAAGTCTTGGGTTCCGAGGAAGTATTGAGCGGCCTTGTTCATGGCCTCGACATCCAGGCTGCGGCACTTCAGATACCAGACGTAAGGGCCGTCAAAAGGGGATGGAACGGTAGTCAGAAAGTACTTGTAGGTACGGCTGACGGCGTCAAATCTCGCGTGGGCTTCGGGATGCATTTTATATACCCCAAAAACCTTTATGGATTTGGGCAGAATGGCATTTATTTTGTATAGAAATTGCTGCTTGGAACTTGCTCTCAGAGCCTCTTTGGAAGCGATTTCGGTATGTGCAATGTAATTGACAGCATTTACTCCGGTATCTGTCCTGCCGCAGCCGGTAATTTCAATATCTTCCTTAAGCAAAAGAGAGAAAGCCTTTTGCAGTTCCTCCTGGACGCTCGGGGCGTTCTTCTGGATCTGCCAGCCGCTGAAAGGGGCACCGTCGTATGAAAGCTTGATGAAGTATTTCATATTGCAAAAGTACGAAGATAAAGGCGTTGAACAAAAGAAAAACAAAAGATATAAAAGTTAATTTCAGTTATGGAGAACATCAACATTAAAGAACTGAATGACAGGATTCAGAAAGAGAGTGCCTTTGTGGACATCATCTCGATGGAAATGAACAAGGTTATCGTAGGGCAGAAGCATCTTATCGAGGATCTGCTCATAGGCCTGCTGGCAGACGGACATCTTCTGCTGGAAGGAATGCCGGGACTGGCAAAGACCCTGGCCATAAGCACGCTCAGCGATATTATCGATGCAAAGTTCCAAAGGATTCAGTTTACCCCGGACCTGCTCCCGTCCGATATCGTGGGAACAATGATCTACAGCCAGAAAAACGAGCAGTTCCAGGTGAAGAAGGGTCCGGTTTTCGCAAATTTCGTTCTCGCCGATGAGATCAACCGTTCTCCTGCAAAGGTTCAGAGTGCGCTTCTGGAGGCGATGCAGGAAAGGGCCGTCACTATCGGTGACCAGACTTATGAACTTCCTAAGCCTTTCCTGGTAATGGCAACCCAGAACCCGATAGAGCAGGAGGGAACCTATCCGCTGCCTGAGGCACAGATGGACCGTTTCATGCTCAAGGTCATTGTAAACTATCCGCGCAAGGACGAGGAGAAGCAGATTATCAAGATGCATAACGCCCAGGAATTCCCTAAGGCCAGCACCGTGCTCAAGCCAGAGGATATCGTAAGGGCCCGCAGCGTGGTGAAGGATGTTTATATGGATGAGAAGATCGAGCGTTACATCGTGGATATAGTCTATGCCACCAGGACTCCGGACGAGTATGGCCTGGGCAAGATCAAGGGAATGATCCAGTACGGAGCATCTCCAAGAGCCAGCATATCCCTGGCCAAGGCTGCCAAGGCATATGCTTTCATTAAGAGAAGGGGATATGTGATTCCGGAGGACGTAAGAGCCGTTTGCTATGAGGTACTCCGTCACCGTATCGGCCTGACATACGAGGCTGAGGCAGAAGATATCACTACTGAAAACCTTATTACCGAAATCGTAAACGTAGTAGCAGTTCCTTAAAGGAAAACCGTTATGGATAACTCTCTTTTGAAGAAAGTACGAAAGATTGAGATCCGGACCAGGAGCCTTTCCCACCAGATCTTTGCCGGAGAGTACCACTCCGCCTTCAAGGGCAGGGGTATGGCCTTCAGCGAGGTAAGGGAATACCAGTTTGGAGATGATGTCCGCAATATGGACTGGAACGTCACCGCAAGGCTCCGCTCTCCTTACATAAAGGTTTATGAAGAGGAGAGGGAACTGACGGTGGTTCTGCTTGTGGACGTGTCTTCTTCCAGTATTTTCGGAACTTCCACCAAGACCAAGAGGGAACTTGTGGCTGAGATTGCCGCGGTGCTTTCTTTCTCGGCCTCGATCAACAACGATAAGGTGGGAGCCCTGTTCTTCTCTTCCAAGGTGGAGAAGTTCATCCCTCCGAAGAAAGGAAGGAGCCATCTGCTGAGGATTATCTCCGAGCTTTTGGAATTCAAGCCTTCCCAGCCGGGAACGGATATATCGGAAGCGCTTAGGTTCCTGTCCAGGGCAATCAAGAAAAGATGCACGGCATTCCTTCTGAGTGACCTTCTGGATGTTGACCAGAATGGGAAGCCTCGTTATGAGGATGCCCTCAAACTGGCGGCCAACCGTCACGAGATTTCTGCCATAAACATATATGACCCGAGGGAAAGGGAAATCCCGGACCTTGGTCTTGTAAGGGTGAGGGATGCTGAAACCGGAGCTGAAGGGTGGATAGATACTTCCAGCCGCAGCGTCCGTAACAGTTATGCCCAGTGGAGCAGAAACGTGCTGAGCAAAGCCCAGCAGCTTTTCAACCGCTACAAGGTGGATACCGTGAGTATCTCAACCGATGACGATTATGTAAAGAGTCTGATAGCGTTCTTCAAGAACAAGTGATTATGAGAAAAGCAATTATAGCATTGGTCGTTTCTGCCTTTTGTGTACAGGCAGCCTGGAGCCAGAGACTGGACAAGTCCTACCTTTCCGCCGATTCCCTTCTGGTAGGGGACCAGGTGGTCTGGACTCTGGATTTCAGCGTACCGGAGGGAAAGATGCTGGCTGTTGCCCCGTATTCAGAGATACTTGCAAGGGATACCACAATCCGTGGTTCAGTGGAGGTGGTCAGGGATTTTGAGCTGGATACGCTGAGTGTAAAGAAGAACCTGGCACAGCTGAGGGGAAAGATACTTCTGACCTCTTTCGACAGCGGATCTTTCCGGCTTCCGCCACCTCTGATTCTGGTGGACAAAGACGGGAGCGGAGAAGCCGATACGATTATGATAGATCCCAAGACGCTTTATGTCAACACTATACCTGTAGATACCGCCACATTCAAGATGTATGACATCAAGCCTCAGGAGACATATCCGGTAACCTTCAAGGAGGTATTGCCGTGGATTCTTCTAGGGCTTGGAATAGCGCTCCTGATCTGGGGTATAGCCAGGTACATCGCGATGAAGAAGAAAAACAAGGATTTCTTCGGAAGGAGCGTCGAGTCTGATCCGCCTCACATCGTGGCTCTGAAGAAACTGGAGAAGATCCGCACAGACAAGCTCTGGCAAAGCGGAAAAGATAAGCTCTTTTACACCGGCGTTACTGACGCTGTCCGTGAATATATCGAGAAGCGTTATAGCGTCAGGGCTATGGAGCAGACTTCTGCAGAGATTATGGATTCCCTGAAAGACAAGAAGATAGATGATAAGATTCTCGGCGATCTGGGATCTATGTTCTCTACTTCCGATCTTGTGAAGTTTGCCAAGCATAGTCCAGGTGCGGAGGAAAACGAAAAGGCAATACCGGCTGCTGTGAACTTTGTAAACTTCGCCTACATGCAGCAGCTGTCTGAGATCGAGGGCGAAAAGAAAAACGTGGAGGACAAATAATGTTCTTTGAATATCCAAAACTGCTGTGGCTGCTTGCGCTGGTTCCCCTGGCCATACTGATTTACATATGGAGGGAGATAAAGGGCAGGCACCCGTATCTTACAGTTTCAGACATAACACCGTGGAAGCTTGATAACCAGGGCTTTTTCAAGAGGATGATGCGGCATGTTCCGTTCATCCTGAGGTGCATTGCGATAGCCGCCCTGGTAATTGCCATAGCCCGTCCGCGTTCCGCATCGGAGCTTGAGAAGGTTTCCACTGAAGGTATAGACATAGTCCTGGGCATCGACGTTTCCACCAGTATGCTGGCGATGGACTTCAAGCCGGACAGGATAAACGCCGCCAAGCAGATCGCGATGGAGTTCGTGGCCCAGAGGCCGGCTGACCGCATGGGTGTAGTGGTCTTTGCCGGAGAGAGCTATACCCAATGTCCGCTTACGACTGACCGCCAGACTCTTATCAATATGATGAAAGACATCAGCTGCGGAATTATCGAGGATGGAACCGCTATCGGAAACGGTATCGCCACCGCCGTCGCCCGCCTGAAGGAGTCTGACGCGAAGAGCAGGGTGGTGATCCTGCTTACCGATGGAGTCAACAACACCGGCGAGATTTCCCCCCAGATGGCTACCGAGATCGCGAAAACATACGGCGTAAGGGTTTACACCATCGGTATCGGTGCTATGGGTGAGGCTCCTTATCCGACCGATTACGGAATCCAGATGGTTAAGGTGGATATAGACGAGCCGCTTATGAAGCAGATAGCCGCAGATACCGGAGGAAAATATTTCCGCGCCACGGACAATACCAAGTTGGCCGAGATCTATGCTGAAATCAACAAGATGGAAAAGACAAGAACCATCGTTGATACCTATCCCCAGTATAAGGAGCTGTTCATGAGATTTGCCCTGATAGCTCTGCTGGCTGTGATTCTTGAAGTTATTATGAGATTGTTTACAAGGCATTTGCCTGATTAGAAAAGGAGGGATTATGATACAGTTTGCTAGACCGATATTTCTTCTTTTCATACTTGCGATACCGTTTTTCTATGTATTCTACGCGTTCTACCGCAGAGGGAGGGCGCGCAGACTGAGACGTTTCGGAAATCCGGAGATGGTCTCTTCCCTGATGCCTGAGCGTTCCGCCGCCAAGGGCTGGCTGAGGCTTACCTGCTTCAGCTTGGCGTGGCTGTTTCTGATGATAGGGCTTTCCCGTCCTCAGATCGGGGCCAAGCTCCGCGAGAGCAGCAACACCGGCAGTGAGATAATGGTGGCCCTCGACGTTTCCAACTCGATGAAGGCCAAGGACTATTCTCCTAATCGTCTGGAGAGGGCCAAGATGGACCTTTCCCGCCTTATGGACAAGCTGCACAGCGACCGTGTAGGGTTGGTGATTTTTGCGGGTGAGAGTTTTGTCCAGGTTCCAATCACCGCAGATTATGTCTCCGCCAAGATGTTCCTTTCCGGAATCAATACCAATTCCATTCCTGTTCAGGGTACTGCAATCGGCAATGCCATTATGACCTGCGCCCAGAGCTTCTCCATGGAAGGAATGCAGGAAGAAGGCAACAAGGCGATAATCGTGATCAGCGACGGAGAAAACCACGAGGATGATGCCGTTGCCGCGGCCGAGTATGCTCACAAAGCCGGAATCAACGTCTATTGCATAGGTGTGGGAACTCCGAAGGGAGAGCCGATACCGGACGATGGCGGTGGGCTTATGAAAGACAGGGACGGCCAGATCGTCGTTACCAAACTCGATGAGGAAACCCTGAAGAACATCGCTGAGGCTGGTGGAGGAATCTATGTCAGAGCCTCCGATACCAACTTTGGTCTCGGAGATATAGTAGAGAAGATCAGGGAGTTGAAAAAGACTTCATATCAGGAACTTGCCTTTGAGGAGTACAATGAGCAGTTCATGTATTTCTTCGGGATTGCCCTTTTCTTCCTTGTACTTGAATTTTTGATCGGCGACAGGAAAATGAAAAAGAAACTTTTTGCGCTTCTGATACTCATTACCCTTACTTCCGTCCAGATGTCCGCGCAGGTGGACAAGAGGGATGTAAGGCGGGGAAACCGCTATTTCAAGAAAGATAAATTCAAGCAGTCCGAGGTGGAATATCGTAAGGGTCTTCTTAAGGATTCCCTTTCAATAAAAGGAAATTACAACCTCGGAAACGCTCTCTGGAAGCAGCAGGATATAGAGGGTGCGATGAAGGCTTATGCTCCTATTGCCGATACTGTTTCCAAGCTTCCTTATTCTCCTTCCTGGAAAGGCGTAACCACCAAGATGCCGGTAATGCCGGAAAACGTCCAGGGTTCGAAGGATGATCCTCTTCTGAAGATGCAGGGCAAGGACGATGCCGCCTCCAAATACTTCTTCAATCTTGGTAATATGATGTTGCAGGCCAAGCAATACGACAAGGCGATGGAAGCCTACAAACAGGCACTTCTAAGGAATCCTGCGGATATGACGGCAAAGGCAAGCTATTCTTATGCAAGGAAGATGCTCCAGAACCAGCAGCAGAACCAGCAGCAGAACCAGGACCAGAACCAGCAGCAGAACCAGAACCAAAACCAGGATCAGAACAAAGACCAGAACCAGGATCAGAACAAAGACCAGAACCAGGATCAGAATAAAGACCAGAACCAGGATCAGAATAAAGACCAGAATCAGGACCAGAATCAGGATCAGAACAAGGACCCGAATCAGGACCAGAACAAGGACCAGAATCAGGATCAGAACAAGGACCAGAATCAGGACCAGAACAAGGACCAGAATCAGGATCAGAACAAGGACCAGAAAGGATCAGGATCAGAACAAGGATCAGAATCAGGACCAGAAACAAGATCAGTCTCAGGGAGGTGGTTCTGACCAGAAGATGAGTTCCCAGGCGGCAGCCCAGATGCTTCAGGCCATTCAGGACAAGGAGAAACAGACCCAGGAAAAGGTGAAGAAAGCCAAGGCTGCTGCGGCAAAGAAAAAGAAGAAAGACAAGAATTGGTAAATTTGCGTTTGCATATATGAAGAACGGATTATTGAAATTATCGTTGATCGTAAGCCTTGTGCTGAGCGCGTCCTGCCTTTGGGCGCAGAACAGCTTCAAGGTAGAAGCCCCGAATGTGGTGGGGGAAGGCGAGAGGTTTCTTGTAAAGTTTGTGGCCAATGGAGAGGTTTCCAACTTTACACCTCCTTCCTTTGCCGGTGCTGACGTCATAGCCGGCCCGACTACTTCCACATCCTGGAGCTCTACCATTATAAACGGCAAGAGATCAAGCTCCTACACTAAAACTTACACCTATGTCCTGGAGGCTTCAGACCAGGAAACGGTAACCGTTTCTTCCGCAAGCGCGGAGATAGAAGGTACTTCCTACACAACCAAGTCTTTGACGATTGAGATTGTGAAAGGTTCTTCAAACCAGCAGTCTTCTTCCCAGACCCAGACCCAGCAGGCACAGCCATCTGCCGCTTCTTCCCAGGCTCAAACCCAGAGTCGCAGTCAGGATTATGACGATGATCCCGGCATTACCTACGGCAAGGCGGACCTGTTCCTCAGACTGAGCCTTAACAAGACCAAGGTCTTCAAGGGCGAGCCCGTTACAGCTGTCCTGAAGATTTACACCAGGAGCAACATCGTAGGCTTCGAGGATATTAAGTTTCCTGTTTTTAACGGATTCTGGAGTCAGGAGACAGAGGCTCCGCAGAACCTTAATTTCGTTAGGGAGAAAGTCGGAAACCAGATTTACAACAGTGCTGTTATCCGCCGCTACATGCTTATGCCTCAGAAAAGCGGAACGCTTACAATAGACCCTGCCGAGATGGTTTGCCAGGTGGAGGTGACTTCCCGCCCGAGAGGACGAAGTATTCTGGACGATTTCTTTGATATGGTGGATAAGGACTATGTCAAGAAGCGTCTTTCTACCGGCAAGCTTACAGTTCACGTTTCCGAGATCCCAAGTGGCGCTCCTTCTTCATTCGGGGGCGGAGTCGGCAAACTGAACATGACCGCCCGCCTTACAAAAGACAGCCTGAACGCAAACGAGGCGGCTTCCCTCATCGTTGAACTTAGCGGAAGCGGAAACCTCAACCTTATAGAAAACCCTGTGGTTTCCTTCCCTCCTGATTTCGAGAGATACGATGCGAAGAGCACCAATAACTTCTCCAACTCCATCGATGGTTATTCCGGAAAGAAAACCATTGAATATCCTTTCATTCCAAGAGGTGAGGGTGTATATCAGATTCCTCCGATACATTACTCTTACTTCAATCTCGGCCAGAGGCAGTACAGGACCCTGTCTACAGATACCATTACAGTCAAGGTCGGCAAGGGAACTTCCCAGAATACCGGCGGAATGTATATCCCGCAAACCCAGAAAACGGTCAGCAATCTTGGTGAGGATATCCGCTACATCAAGACCGGCCTTCCAAAATTGAATGGAGAGAATTTCCTGGTGTTCAATTGGATTTATTACGTCATAGCTGCAATACTGGCAGGTCTTTTCTTCCTTGTCACCAAGCTGATGAAAGACAGGATTGCCCTCAGGAAGGATGTTGTTCGCAGCCGTAACCGCAAGGCTAACAAGGTTGCACGCCAGAGGCTGAAACAAGCTCAGACATTCCTGTCCCAGAACAAGGTTCAGGAGTTCTATGAAGAGCTCCACAAGGCCATCCTGGGTTATACGGCAGATAAACTGTCTATACAGCGGTCTGATCTTCAGAGGGACATCATTCAGGAAACTTTGCTTTCCAAGAAAGTTCCTCAGGAGGATGTCAGAGACCTTATAGCCCTTCTGGATGATTGCGAGATGGTGCGCTACTCTCCTGAAGGAGCGGCTGGAGCGATGGATGCCCAGTACCGCAAGGCAGCTGAACTTATTTCCGGATTCGAGAATAAATTGTAAAGGATATGGAGATGAAAAGGATTTTATTGGCAATAGCGCTTGTTTGTTTGTCGGCATCTGTCTGGGCTCAGGAAACCGAAGCTCCGAGAAGCCAGTCCTCAATCTGGAAAAGCGCTGAGGATGCCTATGCCGTTGGAGATTACGATGGCGCAATAAGGAATTACGAGACTCTTTGCAAGGAAGGCGCTGTTTCTTCTTCTCTCTTTTACAATCTTGGCAACGCTTATTATCGCAAGGGAAGTGTCGGGAAAGCCATTCTCAATTATGAAAGAGCCCTGAAACTTGACCCTGCTGACCAGGACGTTAAGCACAATCTGGAAATGGCCAGGCTCCAGACCCTGGACAAGATAGATTCAGTCCCTCAGTTCATATTGGTGGAGTGGGTTAAAAACCTGCGTAATAAACTATCCTCCAACGCCTGGGCCATTGTATCCCTGATTTTCCTCGCCATATCCGTTGCCTTGCTTTTGCTTTGCAGGTTCGGTCGTTCAACTTCATCCAGGAGGCTTTATTTCATCATCGCGATGGTTATGCTTGCCCTTACCCTGTTCAGTTTCCTCTTCTCCCTTAGCCTGGCAAGGCAGGCTACCGGAAATGACACTGCGGTGGTGGTTGAAAACATCGGGAGCGTGAAGAGTTCCCCTGCAGCTGGAGGCAACAGTATCTTCGTACTTCACGAGGGAACCAGGGTAAAGATCCTTGAAAAGGTTGAGCAGTGGAGCAAGATCGAAATCCAGGACGGCCGCCAAGGCTGGATAAAAACCTCTGACATAGAAGTTATTTAAACAATTTTATATGTATTTCAGGAAGATTATGTTGACTGTGGCTGTCTTGATGACGGCTGCAGTTGTTTTGTTTTCCCAGCAGATAAAGGATGGGACTTATTCGGGAGTAAGGATTCCGGAAAAGGCGGACGGAAGCCTTAAGTTTGCGGTAATGAGCGATGTGCACATTTCGGTAGGGACACCCGCAGAAAAGGGGACACTGGATTGTGTGGAGGATATAAACAAGGATCCTGAAATACAATTTGTGCTGATAACGGGAGACATCGCAAACTTCGGTTCGGATGACGAGATAACATCGGCCAAGAATATATTCGACCATCTGAAGATGCCATGGTTCATAGTTCCCGGCAATCACGATGCAACCTGGAGTGAGAGCGGAACAAATTCCTTTACCCGTATATTCGGATACGAAAGGTTTGAGTTTGAGGCAGGTGGAATAAAGTTCCTTGGAACGCCATGCGGCCCGAACATCAGGATGGCACCGGCGCTGGTGCCAAGGGAGAGCATGCTGTGGCTGGAAGACCAGATAGAAAAGATGCCTGAATCACAGCCTCTGTTTTTCGTGAACCATTATCCTATGGACACTTCACTGCTAAAATTTGACAATGTGCTTGAACTTCTGAAGAGGAAGAACATTCAGATGGTATTCTCGGGGCACTGGCACGTTGACAAGGCGATGGAATATGAGGGGATTCCTGGAGTTATTATCCGTTCGACACTGGCAACGGCAAAGGGAGACAAGGGATATGTCATCGCGGAGTTAAAGGGGTCTCTGATTACTTTCCAGGATAAGATAGTAGGCAAGAAGGAACCTGGTAAGGTATGGTACACCGTAAGGCTGAGCCAGGGCAAGGCTTATCCGGATAACATTGTATATGAACATCCCAAGAATGATTTCAATGCACGGTTCCCTCAGGTGAAGGAAGTGTGGCGGTATGAAAACAATGCGGACATAGGAAGTGCGGCGGCAATCTGGAGGAAGAAGGGGCTTGTTTTTCCTGGTGTTGGCTTCAATGCCCTTCCATCGGTTTCCGGTGGAGTGCAGGAAGGGGATATCGTGATATTCGCCGACGAGGCAGGAATGATTTACGGCCTGGATGCAGTTTCCGGCATCAAGAAGTGGGAATTCAAGACAGAAGGAAAGATATTCTCGACTCCGGCGGTTTCCGGAGATTATGTCGTGGTGGGAAGCTCGGATAACAACATCTACTGCCTGAATCCTGAAAACGGCAAATTAAGGTGGAAATTCCCTTGTGCAAAGTCTGTACTCGGAAGCGCCAATATCTTCAAGGAAACGGTCTATATCGGGGCATCAGACGGCGTTTTCAGGGCTATAAACCTCAAGACCGGAAAACTTGTGTGGAAATATGACAAGATGAAGAGCTTCGTGGTAAGCCGCCCTTATGTGGACAAGGACCAGGTTGTCCTCGGCGACTGGGGAAACTGCCTTTATTCCTTTTCTCCTAAAAACGGAAAGGTGCAGTGGATATGGAAGACTCCGAAGAGCGTGAGGAATTACTCTCCGGCCCAGGTCTGGCCGGTTAAATCAAAAGGCAAGATTTTCATAGTGACCCCGGACAGGATCAGCTATGCAATAGATGCTGCTTCAGGAAAGACGGTTTCAAGTGTCTACGGCGGAAGGGAGGCCATAGGTCTTTCTCCTTCAGGCGGAGAATACTACATCAAATGCATGAAGGATACCGTAAGGGCTTACTCCACAGATAATCTGAAGACCGCCTGGCAGACCATAACCGAATACAAGTATGAGATAGCTCCGTCTCCGATTACCGTGAAGGAAAATGTCGGGAAGGACGGCCTAG
>CADAOA010000006.1:84302-93538 GCA_902789435.1 uncultured Bacteroidia bacterium
ACAAGGGCAATGTCTTTGCACTCAACTGCTCAGACGGAAGCGTGGCCTGGCAGCACAAAGTTGCTGGAGCCCTTGTCAACTATGCTCTCCCAATAGGAAACAACACCATCCTTGTAAGCACAATGGACGGTGTTGTCTGCCTCCTTGAGTATTAAAGTGTCTACTTATCCTCTACGGTTATCCTTGTGGAGGTTGTGTGTGCCGTATATTCAGGAGCATAGGCGCACTGGAGGGTTGCAAGTCCAACCTCGTATTCTCCAGGACGACTTGCCCTGTAGTTGACTTCCAGAACATAGGTTCCCTTGCCCAGAGAGTAGAAGAAGAAGCTTGTGGCGGCATCCTTAATCTCTTCGTAGTAGCCGGTGCCGCCTCCGTAGTGGTAGCCTGAAAGCTGGGTCATCGGCTCGAAGCAGGCTCCTCTCTGTTCCTTGAGCTGGACGAAGTCCATCCTGCGGTCTATCTTTATCACCATTCTTGCGGTAACCACATCGCCGACCTTTATGACAGCACCGTTCTTTATAGGCTCGAGGGTATAGGCCAAAGCACCGTTATCCTTGTTTCCGCTTTCAGAAACCTTGTTGACTCTCTTGACGAAGAGTTCCTTGGTTATACTCATTTCCTTTCCGCCGTTATCCTTGACGTTGGACATCTTCTCGAAGAAGGTTGCATAGGCGGCGCCCCAGGCGATTCCCTTGTCTTTCTTCTCGACGGTTATGGTCCTGGCATCAGTGGCCTCGCTGTCGGTGTAGGCTCTCTTTATGTAGTTCAGTCCAGGGATAGGGGCGTTGCCTTCCTCGTCCGGCTTGTTGGTGGAAACGGTTCTGCCGGCAAAGGTCAGGTCTGCAACTCCCTCGCTTGCAAGCCAGTTGTCTCCACGGGCCAGCAGGGCGAAGATAGCGTCTGCGGTCAGGGTTGAAGTTCCCCACATCTGTGTCTGCTTCTGCTTGAGGAGCCAGATCTTCATCTCTTCCACGGTCTGCATGTCGCCGGCAACCTGGTCGAAGGCCTCGATTGCGGCAACCTGGGCGTTGAGGTTCAGGCTTCCCCAGCGGTAAGGGTTCTCGTTGAAGGCGAAGTACATTCCCATTTCTTCAGAGCTTGTCAGATGCTCCCTGATGGACTGGATGTACTCGTCTGCGAGCTTCTGCTTTCCGTTGGCCTTCAGGACAACCGCAGCCATACTCTTTTCCTGCATATCCTGGCTCTTCGGAACTTCTGCCACCTTGTTCAGGAAGAAGTTGTACATTGTCTTCCTGTTCTTAGGAACGATGTCCGCAGGAGTCTTGCCATCTGCCTGGGCTTCAAGGGCTACCAGGTAGAGGTACTTGAGAATGAAGTAGGAGACACCTTTGGTCTTGACCTTCTCCTTCATTATCCAGTCGTATTCTTTCTGGGCCTCGTTGTGCATATATGCAAGTCCCTTGCTGTGCATCTGCTTGCGGGCTCCGTCAAGATTTTCTCCGGTCAGTATCCTGAGCCTGATGTCCTGGGTGAGCACGTATTCCGTAATCCAAGGGCTGGATTCCATTCCCTTGAACCAGGTCCATCCGCCGTCTCCCATCTGGAGTTCGCCGAGTTTCTTTATTGCCTTGTCGCCGATGTTGCGGATATTCATCACATCGAACAGGGTGGAGATCATCATCTTCTGGTCTTCCTCGCTCTTGGCTTCAAGAACCCAAGGAGATTCGCTCAGGAGTATTGTCTTCAGTTCCTGGTTCTTCTGCAGGTTGCTCAGCAGGGTTTCCTTATTCTGGCCGCTCTTCTTCCAGGCCTCGTAAACGCTCTTGATCTTTGGCTGGGAGTTGGCAATCTTGCTTGCCAGGACGTTTGCGTACAAGGCATTGGTCCAGCAGATTGCGCAGTCGTCGTCCGGCTCGGCCAGAGATGGCAGCGCCTGGATTGCGTACCAGGCAGGATTGCCGGTAAACTCGATAGTCAGGGTCTTCTTTGTCGCCGACGGGCTATGGTGGTTGAACAGGCTTTCCAGGGAGAACTCCTTCTTCTGCTCGCCTCTTATCGGAAGGGCTACGCTTTCAACCAGTCTTACCTTGTCGCTGAGAACTGCCAGGGAGTGCTGCTCGCCGTCTGAGAATTCTCCACCCTCTGCGATTATCCTTACTCCAATCACATCGTAAGTGTCCTCTACCGGGAAGCTGAAGCTTACCTTGGAGGTTCTGCCGGCTGCAGCACTGACTTTCTTGCTTTCGGTGTGGAACACCTTCTCGGTGGCAATGTCAAACAGCTCGAACCTGACATTTGCCTCAATGTCCTTCTCAGACAGGTTTGTCAAGGCTGAAGATATGGTGGTGATGTCTCCGTTTCTGAGGAAGCGAGGCATGTTAGGGGCAATCATGAAGTCTTTCTTGGCCTCGATCTCATCCTGCAGATATCCGGTCTTCAGGTCCTTGGTGTGAGCCATGGACATGAATCTCCAGCGGGTGAGGCTTTCAGGAAGGGTGAAGCTGATAGCCACGTTTCCGTCCTTGTCGGTGACAAGCTGAGGCAGGAAGAATGCAGTCTCGTTGAAGTTGGTCCTGAGCTGAGGCTCCTGCTCCTGTTCCTTGGCTTGAGGCTGGCCCTCGTCGTCCTGTCCCTTTGCAGCTGCATCCTCTTGAACTGGTAATGTTTCGTTAGCAGAGTCGGCGTTCTTTGCATAAGCCATAGGAGCCGCGGAATCTTCAACAACCATAGCGTCATACAACACAGTTCCCGATTTTGCGCCCAATGCCCTGTACATAACGTGCCTGCGTCTGCCGGAAATAATGTAAGGAAGATTGATGAACGTGTCAAAATCAAGATCCGGAACATATACGCTGAGGCTCGGAGAGTAGTTCATTCCAAAGAAGCCGAGTTTGGTGGACTGCCAGTTGGCGTATGTCAGATGGCGAGGGTAGTAGCGGGAGATGGAGCTCAGGTAGTGGCTTCTTATCTTGTCCAGAGAAGCGTCGTACATAAGAGCAAGCACTTCAGCGTCCGCCGGTTTTCCGTCAGGGCCCACAACGTTCAGGGTCCACTGTTCAGCCTGGCCAGGAATAAGAGTGTTGCGGAATACGCTCCACTTGAGCCTGAGGCGGTTGTCCGGATAAGGCTTGGACACAACGTATGAAGTCTGGAAGAACTGGTCGTCTCTTACCATCCTGAAGTAAATGCTGGCGCCGTCCTTGTACTCAGGAATGTAGGCAAAGTTCTTCTCCAGCAGCTTGTCGCTCAGGCGGAATACCTTGCTCTCCACGTTCTTGCCGTCTGAATACACGTCCATATAGATAACGGCATCCTTCTGGGAGGTTCCGAACCAGATCTTGTCCCCGTCGCGATATGTCCACAGATAGCTTCCTTCCAGAGGCTTTCCGTCCTTTACGGAGAACATTGCAAAGGATGTTTCTCCTTCGCAAACCTCACCCTTGTCGTCCTTTACGGAGTAGGTGATTATGTATCTTCCGGATGGCAGGGCCTTCCAGTCGTCCATATTCACCGATGTGTTGGACTGGACCTTTCCTTCCTTGACCTTGTCGCCCTTCTCTCCTTTGTTGTCTTTCCAGAGAGTGTAAGACACTTCCTTTGCAAGCTCGGTTCCGTCGAGGTTGGTAACGCTCATCCTGATCAGGATGTCTTTCTCCTTGTCTATCTCCTTGCCCACGGCGCAGCGTACAACAAGGCTCTTCTTTCCAACGTAAACGCTGGTAGAAGTGCTCTGGGTTTCTCCGGCGGCATTGGTTACGTCTATCTTAACCTGATAAGAGCAGTAGCTGCTGGAGTACCTGTCATCGTCTTCTTCGTCCATCGGCACAAGGGTTACAGGAACCTTTACATTTCCCAGTTCGTCGGTCTTGGCCTCACCCTCTTGCAGAATGGTTTCGTTAGACATTCTCCACCAGCTCCACTTACGGCGGGTGACGGTGTACTTGACGTCTGCCTCATCCAGAGGAACGCCGGAGAAAGTCTTGGCATTGGCCTTCACCTCAATCTGGTCGCCGAACTTGTAGCTTCCCTCAATCCTGTCTGCCCTCACTTCAAACGTAGGCCTCTTGTATTCCTCCACGCTGATGGTTGTGGCGTCATAAGTGAAATCACTGTTCTGAACCTCAATTCTGTAAGTGCCCATAAGGCCGGATGTCGGAACCTGGAGAGAGGTTTCAAACGAGCCGTAGACATTTGTCTTGACTTTTTTCTTGTCAACAGTCTCGCGATTATGGTTTTTCAGGATGACCGTGTAGGCCTTGCCTTCAATTATGCCGGCATCTTCTCCTTTACACCAGTAGGAGATGCCTTTTACGTACACTGTCTGGCCAGGGCGGTAGATAGACCTGTCTGTGAGCAGATGGAGCTTGTCGCTTTTCTCATCTTTTGATCCACGGTACTGCTCGTGAAGGTAAACAGAAGTTTTAGGCATGTAGATGTCGCTGCCCAGTTCGGCTTTCAGGCTGACATTAGGGTTGAAGCCCTTGAAGTCTTCGTCTTTTTGGACAAAGATGGTCTTTCCGTCCTTGTCGCTGATTTTCTCCAATATCTGGCTGTCATCCCTGCTGTTTGACTTGTACTTGGTCATTAAAACCTTCGCTCCCTGGATTGGCTGTCCGCTTAGGCGGTCTACAACAATAACTTCCAGATTCCTGTCTTTCCAGTTGTTGTACACCAGCTTCATCCGTCCCACTCTCATAATGTTCCAGTTGAAGACTTCATGCTTTTCAGCCACGGCCTTGAATGTATAGATTCCAGGTTCGGACGGAATCTGGAACTGGACGCTCTTGCCCGTAGTCTGGTAGTCGGCCGGCCTTTCAAGAGCATAGGTGACCGTAGAAACCACAGAGCACTTTTTCAGATCCTCTTCCTTGAGCTTGTAGGTCTGATTGTTGTTGATGAGATCGTGAAGGCTCTCAGGAATCTTGTAGATGATGATATCCACCTTGTCAAGGTTCTTGTGGCTGATGTAAAGCTCTCTTTCCTGTCCCGGATATGCGTAGTTAGGAAGCGTGAAACTTACGAAAGGCTTGAGGATATTCTCCTTGATCTCCTTCAGATACCCCGTCCTCTTGTAGCCGGAATAATTCTTCATGCCCATCTCGCAATACTCCAAGGCCTTGGCAGGGTTATCTCCCATAAGATTTTTGGCTAGCTCTATGAGGATTTCGGTGCAGGTCTGCCTGGACTTGACCTTTTCGTCGCTGAGAAGCTCTTCCAGAGACTTCACGTACTCTTCAGTTTTTTCTCTGTATGAGAGCCTTCTCTGCAGCATGTCCATAGAAGACAAAATGTAGGCATCAGTGTTGCCTGCATTCAGGTAGGAAATAATGGTACGGCTCTCTATCTCGTTTATCCTGTCACTGATGGCCTTCTTGTCCTTTGCCACATTTTTAATATCACCGAGGGAGGAAATAGCCCTTTGTGTGATAATGTGGAGCAGATCGTGATTATAACACTCACCTTGCTTATGCTGTTCAACGAAAGGAATGAACTTGGAGTTGTCTGCCTTCCTGAGAGCATCGATGTCGAATAGGGAGGCATTGACGTTGTCCAGCACGGTCTTGACGAACTTCATGCTGCCCCACTGCTCCACATCTGGGGTGTCTTCTCCGCCGTCTATGTTGGTTCTCTCGTTGATTTCCCAGGAGTTGCCTTCTACATAATTGGAATAGATGGAAGCTATGCAGCTGTGCAGCACCATCTTGGTGACAGGATCCTTTTCATCCTTCGCCCAGTTTTCCAATTCTTTAAGGTTGGAATACATGGTATCGGGAGTGATACTGGTCTTCTTGTCTACTCTATAGAACCAGGCTTTCAGAAGCTGGCCTTTATTGCCTTCTTTCCGTGCCTTGGCGAGAATCTTGTCGCAGATTTCCACCACTGTCTTGGGGTGGTCTTTTCTGTCAGCCTCCTTGACTTGCTTCCAGAGCTGGTCGTAAGACTCGTTCTGAAGAGAAGGGGAACTGAAACCGAATCCTAATGTTGCCATTATAATAAGGATTAAGGTTAATAGATGAGTTTTCATAAAGATTGTTTTTATGTATTAACAAAATTAGCAATTATCACCAATTATGCCAAAAAACCGGTTTTTTCATCCGCGAAGGATATATTGATAGAAAAATGATGATTGGGACAAAAAACCTATCTTTGCCACCGGCTTAAAAATGAAAAGGATAATTATCGCGATAATAACAGGTGCGGCGCTTCTTGCTTCAGTTCCCTCCATTGCCCAGGAGACTCCCAAAGTGGATACTTTGAGCCCTGTTACGGTGGTGGCTCAGAGGATTGTCAGGGAGATAGCCCCGGTGCAGTATCTTGCCGGAGAACAGATGAGAAAGCTCACGTCATATTCCGTGGCAGATGCCATCCGCTATTTCTCCGGAGCCCAGATAAAGGACTACGGCGGAATTGGCGGACTCAAGAGCGTGAACATCCGTTCCCTTGGCAGCCAGCACGTGGGGGTGTTCTACGATGGCCTGGAGATGGGGAACGCCCAGAACGGTATCGTGGACCTTGGCCGATTCAGCCTGGACAACCTTGAGGCAGTTTCCGTCTATAACGGGCAGAAAAGTGCGATTTTCCAGAGCGCCAAGGATTATGCCAGCGCCAGCGCGGTTTATCTCCAGAGCAAGATTCCTGTATTTTCACCGGGGAAGAAAGACAACCTGAGCCTGGGTTTCAAGACTGGATCCTTCGCCCTTGTAAATCCTTCCGCCTTCTGGGAGCACAAGTTCAGCGACAGGCTGTCCCTGAGCGCTTCTGCCGAGTATATGCACACTAACGGACGCTACCGCTTCACATACGCTACCAAAGGCGGTTACGATACTACCGCTTACCGCCATAACGGGGATGTCAGAATGGAAAGGGTCGAGATGGGGCTTTTCCGTTTCATAGAAGGAGGCCACTGGAAGGTTAAGGCATATTTCTACGATTCTGAAAGGGGATACCCTGGAGCCAGCGTAAGGGAGGAGCCGGGCCGGTTCCGTCACCAGGACAGGCAGTGGGACCGTAACTTCTTCCTCCAGACGCAGTTCAAGAAGGAGTTCAGTCCGCGTTACAGCCTGCTGTTCAACGGGAAATACGCCTACGATTATCTTCATTACCTTTCTGATCCGAGAGAAGACGTGACCACGATGTACATCAACAGCCATTTCCGCCAGAATGAGGTCTATGCGTCGTTGGCCCATCTTTTCAATATTACAAAATGGTGGAGCCTTTCACTTTCTGACGATATCCAGTACAACAAGCTGAACGCTGACCTTACGGGCTTCATATATCCCAACAGGTTCACTTTCCTTAATGCCGCTGCCACTTCCGTTTCCCTGGAGAGGTTCAAATTCCAGGCAAGCCTGCTCTATACTTATGTGAAAGACCGTTCAAAATACGAGTCCGCCCATTTCTCCACAGACGGCAAGTTCACTCCAACCTTAATCGCATCATACCGCCCGTTCAGAGGCATAGGTTTGGATATCAGGGCGTTCTATAAGAGAGTTTTCCGCCTTCCGACTTTCAATGACCTCTACTACACCTTTGTGGGAAACATTAACCTGAAACCTGAATCCACCACGCAGTATAACCTTGGAGCAGTCTTTAGCCACAAGTTCAACTCAGGCTTTTTCAAAACCCTTGACGCCAGTCTGGACGTTTACTATAATACCGTCAAGAACAAGATAGTTGCCGTTCCTTCTTCCAACCAGTTCCGCTGGACGATGCTGAATTTCGGGCGTGTCGAAATCAAGGGACTTGACGCTTCCGCCCAGACATCATTCTCAACCGGAGGCGTGGTGTGGAATACCAGAGTAAACTATACCTACCAGAGAGCTGAGGATGTGACGGACAAGACCAGCCAGTGGTACAGGGGCCAGATACCATATATTCCTTGGCATAGCGGAAGCGTTGTTGTTACCGCAGACTGGAGAAAGTGGGCTCTTACCTATAGCTTCATCTACACTGGAGAAAGATATGAGTCTGTAGCCAACATCGTGGAGAATTATTCTCCTGCCTGGTATACCCACGATATGGGAATTACCCGCAGCCTTTTCATCGGCCCGAAGAACAGGGAACTTAAGATCACTCTGGAAATCAACAACATCCTCAACCAGCAGTATGAGGTAGTCCAGTGCTATCCTATGCCTGGCACCAATGTTAAGCTGAAACTTGTAGTTGACCTTTAGTCACGATTCCTTATCTTTGCCGACATGAAATTTGCAATCAGGATATTTGCAACGTTTGCTTTGGCAATGCTTCTTTTCGCCTGTGGCGGAAAGCCGGTGAATCCCACACCTAAACCGGGGCCTTCCATATCCTTGGAAAGCCAGGCTGTTACGGTAAAGGTTGGAAAGAGCATAACCATAACTCCAACATATTCCAACGCTGATGGGGCTACATTCAGCTGGACCATAGACGGCAAAGTGATTTCCACCCAAAGGAACCTTACCTTCTCATCCTCCACCCCGGGTGTCTTTTACGCCAAGATTACCGTCACCAACTCCAATGGAAGCGCTTCCAGGGAGGTGAAGATAACCGTCGCTGAAAAACTTCCTCCGGTGATAGGAATGGCTGTCCCGCAGGGCGGATTCTCCATCCTCAAGGGCTCTGAACACGAGTTTGCCCCAACCGTTACCAACACTGACGGAACTACTTACAGCTGGAGTGTGGACGGAGCAGAGGTTTCAACTTCCAAAGATTACAAGTATTCTGCATCCCAGACGGGCACCCATAACTTCAAGTTCACCGCCAAGAACGAGGATGGGCAGGCTTCCCTGACATTTACCGTAAAGGTTCTCGACGAAAAGGATATGCCATTCAGATGGGGCTTTGAATCAGATACATATAACTACTCCACAGGAAGAAGCATAAGGATTCTGATCCGCGACCTGGAAAACGCCTTTGATGCCAAGTTCATCTGGAAACTCGACGGGACCGAGGTCCAGAATTCAGCACAGCCTTACTATGTCTGCTCGGAGGGGGCCATCGGCAAGCATACGCTCACAGTCACTATGACAAATTCCTACCGCTCCCAGTCCAAGACTTTGACCGTAAATGTCTGCCAACCAGAAGGTACATACAAGAGAACCGGGGGCACGGCTCCTTGGAACAAGATTTACGAGTATATGCCTGCTCCAGGCCAGTTCATCAACGAGGGCTTTACCGCAAACAGCATGGAAGAAGCATGCCAGTACGCCCAGAAGAGGATGGAAGCCAAGAACTTCGTTTCCCTGGGAGCCTGGGGCGGATACATCATCGCCGGCTTCGACCACAGCGTGGATAATGAC
>CADAOA010000007.1 GCA_902789435.1 uncultured Bacteroidia bacterium
CCTCCAAATTTTTTTGCAATTATTTTTCAAAATTTTTTTGGTCTTTTATGCAAATCGCCCCTACAGGCATCTGCAGGGGCGATTTTTCTTTGAAAAAATTTTTGAAAAATTTTTCGTCAATTGTGAAATCCGGCCGATTTTACTCCTTTTTCTCCTTCAAAAGGTCTCTGATTTCAGTCAAAAGTTTCTCTTCTGCGGATGGTTCTGCAGGTGCTTCAGGAGCCTTCTCCTCTTCCTTCTTCCTCTTAAGTTTGTTCAATCCCTTGATTACCAAGAAGATGGTGAAGGTAATGATCAGGAAGGAGATAATGTAGTTGATAAACTGGCCATACTTGAACAGCACGGCTTCCTTAACAACCTCCCCGTTTTCCACTACCGCTTCCTTAAGAGTAATGGCCAGGGAAGCGAAGTCCTTGCCACCGATCAGCACGCCTATGCAAGGCATAATCAGGTCATTGACAAGTGAATTGACGATTGCGCCAAATGCGCCGCCGATTACAACGGCAACAGCCATATCAACAGCATTGCCCTTAACGGCGAATTCCTTGAATTCTTTTAATAACTTACCCATACTATTATATATTATATGTGTTATCTATCCGCAAATACGGGATTACGCATCATCATTGTCTCGAAATTGACCCCGTACATTTCTCCTACAACTTTCTCAACCTTTTCCATAGGACTGCGAAAAGCTTCCCGCAGAGTGAATTTTGGATTGATCTCGACGATTACAAGTCCGTTCTGTCCCCTGTCGCCGACAACTTTCTGAGCATCTTCCGCACTATATACGATCACTTCTCCGATAGCCTCCGCCCTGAACTCGCTAAATGAACGGACAAAAGCCTTGCGGTTAAGCGAATCTATTGCAAGGATGGGAGTTACACGATTAGCATTGAAATACTTGTAATTCCTGAACGCTATATCGTCGGTACCGTAATCCTCCACCAGAGAGGCAACCTTCGAGGCAAAGGACGGACCGTTATCCATATCATTAAAAGAGAACTTGGTAACAAAAGCCTTGCGTGTAAGGTTATCCCCTTCCGGATATATCTGGCTGGTATTCAAATCTTCCCCGTCTTTTAACGTTATTGAGATCAGACCGTTTGGAAAAGATTTCTGGAGTTTCTTGGGAAGTGCGCGGCCGACCAGAAGATGAATACCCTGAATCTTGGCCACATTTATATCGCTGAAGAAGGAGACAATGGAATCCCCTACCATATAGGTTGGCATATTGATACTGTCGCATTCCATTATGGCACTGATGGAAACGATTCCGTCCAACCCGGAGTTATTGTTGTCATATTTTACGCAAAGTACTCTCAGCGAATCTTTTATACCACCCTCGAACTGAGCCTTCGCAACACTCGGGGCGAAAATCGCAGCCAAAAGGAAAACGGCAGCGTATATGTGCATATGTTTTTTCATCAGATACAAATATAACCATTTCTTTTCGTAACTTCGCCTAAAATCAAATTACAAGGCAAATGGCTGAAAACAACACAAAGCAGAAGCCGGAATACAAACCGCTTCTGAAACCGGAAAAATCTTACAGGGAGGCAACCGCCTACAGTGTCACCATAGGATTGGTGATGACAATAATCTTCTCGGCAGCAGCAGCTTACCTAGGCCTTAAAGTGGGCCAGGTGTTTGAGGCTGCAATTCCTATCGCGATTATAGCGGTTGGTCTTTCCACTGCGATGAAGAGAAAGAACGCGCTGGGAGAGAACGTGATCATACAGTCTATCGGAGCTTGCTCGGGTGGAATCGTGGCAGGTGCAATCTTCACGCTGCCTGCTCTTTACATCCTCCAGGCCAAGTATCCTGAGATCCAGGTTGACTTCATCAAGGTATTCCTCTCCAGCTTGCTGGGCGGTGTACTGGGAATCCTGTTCCTGATACCGTTCAGAAAATATTTCGTCAAGGAGAAAGACGGAGACTATCCATTCCCTGAAGCAACCGCGACCACTCAGGTTATCAAGAGCGGGGAAGGCGACAGCGGCGGAGCCAAGCTTCTGCTTATAAGCGGATTGATTGGAGGTATCTACGATTTCATAGTAGCGTCTTTCGGTTGGTGGAGCGAGACCATCTACACCACCGCCACCCATTGGGGATCAGTCATAGCAGACAAGGCCAAGCTGATGGTAAAGTACAATGTCGGCGCTGCGGTCCTGGGACTTGGCTACATCATCGGACTGAAATATGCTTTCATAATCTGCTGCGGCTCAATGCTGGTTTGGTTTGTGATCATTCCGCTTATGAGTTGGCTGTGCGGGCCTGATACCGTTACCTTCCTGGGAACCACGTTCGACGGCGTGACCAATATGGGTCCTGAAATGATATTCAAGACCTATGCGCGCCAGATCGGTATCGGAGGCATCGCAGTGGCAGGTATCATCGGAATCATCAAGTCTTCCGGAGTGATCAAGTCCGCTTTCGGCCTGGCAACCAAGAGCTTCTCCAAGAAGGGCGGTGAGCAGACCCAGGAAATCAGAACCCAGAGAGACCTCAGCATGAAGATCATCGCCTGGGGTGTGATCCTCGCACTGGCCGCCACTTTCATCTTCTTCTACTTCGGAGTGATTCCAGATGGCAACAAACTTCTACTTGCAATCGTTGCCCTTCTGATTGTCGCGATAATAGCCTTCCTCTTCACTACTGTCGCCGCCAACGCGATAGCGATCGTAGGCAGCAACCCTGTCAGCGGAATGACGCTCATGACCCTGATCCTCGGCTCAGTAGTTCTGGTAGCCTGCGGCCTTAACGGAGTTCCGGGTATGGTTGCATCGCTGATTATCGGAGGCGTTGTCTGCACGGCGCTTTCAGTTGCGGGAAGTTTCATCACAGACCTCAAAATCGGTTATTGGATCGGCAACACGCCTAAGGTTCAGGAGAGCTGGAAGTTCATCGGAACCCTGGTTGCAGCCGCAACCGTAGGAGGCGTGATGATAGTTCTGAACAAGACCTACGGATTTACCGGAGAAGAAGCTCTGGTCGCTCCTCAGGCAAACGCGATGGCTGCTGTTATCGAGCCTCTTATGAGCGGTCAGGGAGCTCCTTGGCTGCTGTACGGAATCGGTGCGATCATAGCCCTGATCCTGAACTTCTGCAAGGTCCCGGCTCTGGCATTCGCCCTTGGAATGTTCATCCCGATTGACCTTAACCTCCCTCTGCTGGCCGGTGGTGCAATCGCCTGGTATGTAGGCTCAAGGAGCAAGGACAAGGCCCTCAACGAAGCCCGCGTCAACAAAGGAACCCTGCTCGCTTCCGGATTCATCGCAGGCGGCGCCCTGATGGGAGTTGTCTCGGCGATACTCAAGTTCGCCGGCAAGGACTTCTTCGCCAAGGAATGGGCTGAGACCGGCAGCGCCCAGGCTGTGGCAATCGTTGCCTACCTGGCAGTTGCGGCATTCCTGCTGTTCTCGTCGCTGAGAGCGAAAGCCCCTAAGAAAGACTAATCAAAATCATTCAATATGGAAAAAGTACAAGATAAATTCCTCAGATACGTGGGCGTATGGACCACATCCGATCCCGAGTCCACCGAAGCCCCTTCCACAAAAAGGCAGTTCGACCTTCTGAACATGCTCAGCGATGAACTCAAGAAGATGGGCATAAAGTCAAAGGTCTCTCCTAAGGGAGTGCTTATGGCAACCATCCCTTCCAACGTAAAGGTAAAGAAGGGCGAAAAGCCACTTCCGACTATCGGCTTCATAGCTCACGTGGACACCGCTCCTGACGCCGAAGGCAAAGACATAAAGCCGCAGATAATCCCTAACTACAACGGCAAGGACATCATTCTCAACAAGGCAAAGAAAGTAAAGCTTTCCACAACCGTTTTCCCTGAGCTTAAGACCTTCAAGGGACAGACCCTTATCACCACGGACGGTACCACCCTTCTGGGAGCTGATGACAAGGCCGGAGTTGCCGAAATCATGTGCGCTGCAGAATATATGGTTGAGCATCCTGAATTCAAGCACGGAACAATCAAGATCTCCTTCACCCCGGACGAGGAAATCGGCCGCGGAGTGGAGAACTTCTCCGTCAAGGACTTCGGCGCGGACTTCGCCTACACGATGGACGGTGGAGCCGTTGGAGAGCTGGAATTCGAGAACTTCAACGCCGCCTCAGCCAAGATAGAGATCCAGGGATGCAACATCCATCCGGGCTATGCCAAAGGAAAGATGATCAACGCCATCATCGTGGCCAACGAAATCCTCTCGATGCTCCCTCCTAAGGAAAGGCCTGAGCACACATCCAAGTACCAGGGATTCTACCACGTTGTGGGCATAAACGGAAGCGTGGAAAACGCATCGGTGAGCATAATCATCAGAGACCACGATACCAAGATTTTCAACGCCAGAAAGAGGCTCTTCACCACCATCCAGAACAAAATGGACAAAAAGTACGGCAAGGGCGTGGTAAAGATCACCGTAAAGGACCAGTACTACAATATGAGAAAGGTTGTAGAGCCTAAGTACTACATTGTTGAAAGAGCAATCTCAGCGATGAAGAAAGCCGGCATCAAGCCTAAGATCCAGCCGATCCGAGGCGGCACAGACGGCGCAATGCTGAGTTTCCGTGGCCTTCCTTGCCCTAACATCTTTGCCGGCGGACTCAACTTCCACGGCAAGCTGGAATACGTCTCCGTAGAAAGCATGGAGAAAGCCACCCAGGTAATCCTCAACATCGCCGAGGCAAGATAGCCACCGGCAAGACAAAAAAGAAAAGGAGGCTGGATCAGCCTCCTTTTTCATATGGTCTTAAAACTGTTACCTGTAGATTCCAACTGCGCGGAAGTACCAGCTGTTGGCGTTGGAGTACACGTACTCGAAGATGGAGTTGCCGATAACATAATATACTGATCCGTCATATACGATTTCCCTGTAGTCGCTTGGCATGTCGTAGAGGACTGCACCGTCCGGAGCGTTTACGACCTGAAGCTCGTAGCTGTTAACCTGTACATAGAAGTTAGCGTAGGAGTCCACGTAATAGGTTCTGGTGTGGATGCCTGAATAAAAGTCGTAGTCAACTTCATACAGGTAAGGAGCTATGTCAGAGATAGGGATCCTGGTTCCTACAGGAGGTCTGTGAACATTGTAGTAACCGTAAGCGTGCCAGTACCAGACGCCGCCCCAGAAATACATGCTCATACCGTTGATCCTGTACTTGTAATAGATACGAGGACGAACATCGTAACGATAACCGTAATCGTAGTAGATGTGGATCGGAGCCGGGCGATGGATGATCCTGCCGTCGCGGAATGGGTTGTAACCCAGGTGACGGTTAGGGTTGGCCCTGTCGAATCTAGGTGCAGGAGGGAGCTTGCTGGCAGAATTGCCGCCGCGGCCTGCATAGTAGGTTGGACGAGGTCCATCGGTGCCTGGACGGTGGGTTATATTGCCGTTAGGCTTGCGGTCCGGTTCAGGACGGTTGTTGTTAGGCTTGTTATTCGGCTTGTTATCCGGACGAACGTCTGGACGATTGTTATTAGGCTTGTTGTCCGGGCGGTTGTTGGTTACGTTGCCATTGTTTGGACGGTTGTCCTTTCCTCTGGTTTCGATACCGCTCTGGGTGCGGACATTGCCCATGTGGTCGTTATAGTTCCTGCCGGTATTAACGCCGGAATTGTCTCTCCTGCTTATTGTCGCGTTACGGTCAGAAGAAGAAGTGTTCTTGTTGGTTACCGTAGTGCGGTTCTGAGGAGTGGAAGTTTTCCTGTCCTGCGTATTTACGGTTCTGCGGTCCTGAACAGAATTATTGTTGTTGGCCCTTGGCTGTGAAACCTGAGCCGCTTTCTGCCTGGTGTCCGAAGACCTCTGGGTTGCAGTTGTATTGCCACCGGAGTTGTTTCTCCTGCTGGAAGACTGTGCTGAGGCAACGGAAGTTGCAGTGAAAGTCAGCACGGTTGCAATGGTTGCAACTAAAGCAGTGTAAATGGTGTTGGTTTTCATAGCTGTTTAGTTTAAGTGGTTAGTACTTTACCCTTAGACTATCAAAATGCTTGCCAAAACCAAAAAAACTAGTCGTAGAGGTAGTATTTGCGGCTTTTTTCCTTGAAAGGTTTCTCGTCTTTCTCAAAGAATTCCTTAATGCTTTCCCAAGTGTAGGTCTTGGAGAAAGTCTTTCGGATATAGTCAGATCCGCTTACGATATCGAACATGCGGAAGCGTTTATTGTCGCAGTTCTCGAAGGTCTTTTTTTCCGGATAGAGCTTTGCAAGTTCCTGCATAACCAGGAACTGGATCTCAACCAGACGAGCCTTGGAGTAATCGGTGATGAACACCTGGACTCCACTGCAATATTTGCCCTTCTTTGATCCATAGTAAGGAGTTTCATAAATGGTGCGGAAGCGGATTCCCGGAAGGTTGAGGGCATTCATCGCATCGCAGAGCTTCTTGCCGTCTATCCATTCTGCAACAAAAAGCTGGAATGGAAGAGTGTAGCCGACGCCTTCAGAGATATAGCCGAGCTCTCCCATGATTCCGCTTACAGGATAATAGTATGCGTTCACGATCTGAGGGACATGAGGAGAAGGCAGGATCCATGGAAGCTTGGTGTCTTCATACAGCATATTCCTGTGCCATCCTTCCATAGGAACTACCGTGAGCTTTGCCTGAACCCCATTCTTGAGCATCTTCTCTCCGTTGAGCATCCTTGCCAACTCACCAAGGGTGAGTCCGTAAAGGTAAGGTATCTTGAACTGGCTGACGAAGGAGTAGAATCCGTCTTCCACAAGGTTTCCCTCAACCCTTTCTCCGCCAAGCGGATTAGGACGGTCCAGAACGATGAACTCCTTACCTGCCTCGGCGCAGGCCTCCATCATAAGTCCCATGGAACTGACGAATGTATAGGAACGGCATCCTATATCCTGGATATCGAATACAACCGCATCCACATTGCTCAGAAACTGAGGGGATGGCTTGCGGTTCTTTCCGTAAACCGAATAGACAGGAATTCCGGTAGCGGAATCCTTGGCGTCCTTAACCACGGCGCCGGCATAGATATCGCCCCTGACTCCGTGCTCAGGAGCATACAGGGCCACAAGCTTCACGTCCTTGGCGTTATGGAGGATATCTATCGTCGAGTTCAATTCGGAATCCACTCCGGTAGGATTGGTCAGAAGGCCAACCTTCTTGCCCTTGAGGATATCAAAACCGCGGTCGCGGAGAACCTCGATGCCCGGCTTTACTTTCTGACTGTGCTTGCATTTGTGCTCCTGTGCAATAATCATCGGCGATGCCATCAGAAAGGCAAGAGCCAAAATCAGTATCTTTTTCATATCTCTTTTTCTTTTCTCAGCGATTATTTCTTTCCGTAAGAGGCGTCAACCTTGCGCTTTGCAAGGAAGGTGACAAACATTGTAGCGATACCGCAGGCAACCACGATCCAGAAGAATACCTTGTATCCGACAGCCATCTGCAGGTCTCCTGCAAAGAATCCCGGAACCATCATACTTGCTGCCATAAACGCGGTGCAGATTGCATAGTGAGATGTCTTGAAGGATCCTTCGCTAAGATACATCATAAACAGCATGTAGGCAGTGAAACCAAAGCCGTAGCCGAACTGCTCGATTGCTATCGCGATAATGATTGCAATCATATTGGTCGGCTGGAAGATAGCCAGATAACAGAAGGTAAGGCAAGGCAGGATCATACATGCGGCCATAGGCCAGAGAGCTTTTTTCAGACCTACCCTGGAAGCGTAGATACCACCGAGGATACCGCCGGCCAGAAGCGCTATCACGCCAACGGTTCCGTAAGCCACTCCGATGCTTTCTGTAGGAAGTCCCAGTCCTCCTCCGATGTAAGAGCCATCCACAAGGTTCTCAGCTCTGCCATCTTTGAGGAAAGGCATAATCATCTTGATCAGGAAAGCCTCAGGCAATCTGTAAAGAAGCATGAATGCTATGCCCAGCCAAACCAGAGGTTTCTTGAAGAAGGTGGCAAATGACTGGCCGAAGTCTGACCAGATGCCTTTCTTCTTTCCGTTCTCGTCGTACTGGATATTAGGCTTGTCGTTCTTGGAGCGAGGAACGGCGAAAGTATGGTAAAGTGTTACAAGTCCAAAGATTACAGCCGTGATGACCATAGTCCAGAACCAAGCTCTAGGAATATCTCCCTTCTTCTCCAGAAGGCCGGCGATGAATACCAGGACGCCCTGTCCGAACACGGATGAGATTCTGTAGAAAGTGCTTCGGATTCCCACAAAAGCACTCTGCTGGTTCTGAGGAAGAGCCAGCATATAGAAACCGTCCGCAGCAATGTCGTGAGTGGCTGAAGCAAAGGCCGTAACCAGGAAGATAATCAATGTGGTATAGAACAGACTGATGCTGGTGCTCTTTGCCGCAATCGTAGATGCATCCGGTCTCGGCAGGGTGACGGCAAGCAGGATAAACGCTGCCGACATCAGTATCTGCATAAACAGGATCCACCATCTCTTGGTCTTTACGATATCCACGAACGGGCCCCAGGCAAACTTCAGAAGCCAAGGCAGATACAGAAGGCTGGTAAACCTTGCGTTCTGGTCGTTAGGAACTCCCAGGTTGGTGAACATCAGAACGGAAATGGTGTTCACGATGAAGTAAGGAATTCCCTCGGCGAAATAAAGGGTCGGAACCCAGAGCCAAGGATTCCTCTTTGTCTCTTTCTGAGGATTTGAAGATTTGATCAACTTGTCCATAATTATCAGTATTTTTTCACTATTTCAGCTTTTGGGTAATAATGATACAGGATTGCATCATAGGCATATCCTTTCGCTCCCATAACGGCGGCTCCTATCTGGCAGAGGCCCACTCCGTGTCCCCAGCCTGCTCCCACAAGTTCAAAGCCTGCCGGAACTTTGGTGGAGTCCTTCTTGAGAGTCTTTCCGTTTTCATCCAGCCTGTATGCCACAAAGGCAGAGCTATAGAGATGGCTCGGAGACAGGATTCTTCTGATTTCAAGCTCTTTGCCTATGATCATCGTCTTCTTTGTCCCGACAATCTTCAAACGGATAAGTCTTCCGCTGGTTCCCCTTTCAATCGGAACCAGGTCCAGGATCTGGCCGAAGTCATAGCCGCTCTTGGTATTGACCAGATTCGAGATTTCCTCCTGGGTGTATTTAACTGTCCAGCGGTAGAAATCCGCCGTCTCCTGGTCGTAGTTATTAAGCACCTGGCCCAGTATCTGGGCATCCTTGGTATTGCAGAAAGCGTCAGGATTTCCGTGTATCCAGGCAACCGCCTTGTCTTCATCCCTGAGATCCAGAATTATTGCGGCATCCTTGCCGTACTTTCCGGTCTTGGCCTCGGTTTGAGCACTGTCTTCGCTGTCGCGAACCACCTCAAGATAATCGTGATGGGTATCTTCCCAGGCGTTCTCGAACTCTTCCAGCATTCCGCCGCAGCATTTGTAGAAGCGGGCATCGCAGATCTGCCCTTCATAGGAAAGGATTTCTCCCCAGGTCTGGTCGATAGCCTTCTTCACAGCTTCCGTGGAAGCCCTGGTAAGTCCCTGATATCTCTGGCAATGGTCATCTGCGCAAACGTCAAAGTTGTTATGGTCATCCCTGTCGTACCACTTTATGAGTTCCTCGCAATTATGCTCAGGATTCTCCTTAAGCGTGCAGGAAGGTTGTTTCTCCTTGTCGGCATGCTCTATCTGGGCCAGCAGCCAGCTTCTGGAAATCACTGCGTGAGCCTTCAGCAGATTCTCGTTTGCCGTGGCGCTCATCTCGGAAGAAATCACGCTTGTAAGGTAGTCTTCCACTCCGAGGATGTTTATCGGGCAAACCTGGCCGTTTTCAACGATGAACTTCAGGCAGCCCTCGAACTTCTGGTCTTCCTTTCTCTCCCAGTGGAAGTTCACTCCGATTACAACATCGCGGAGCCAGAAAGTCGCCGTCTTCTGTTTCTCCACCGGCTCAAACATTATCTCCTTATATTTCTGGCCTTCAAACAGAAGCTTTCCTTCTTCCGCCAGTTCAATGGTCAGGTCTCCCTGATAGACAGGACCCTTGATGTTTGTAATGCCGTTCTTTTCAACCAGACAGTACTGGTCGTTCAGCGTGAATCTTATCTGGTCTGCATGCATTATGCCTACGCTGACCTGCGGTTGATTTCTCATCTTTCTTATAAGTTTTTCTTCTATGTCGTATGAAATGGAAACATCGTCGAATATTTTCTTCACATCCTTTGCCTGGAGGCGGTGAAAATCATCTTCTACCGGAGTTATCACCAGTCCGCCCATCTCCACGCAGGCGGGAGATATGGTGAAATGCTCTGCACCTTCTGCCGAATAGCAGGACGGGCGCAACTCTCCGCGGGCGAAAAGCGCTATTCTCCAGAAGCCATTCTCCCACCAGCAAAGGACGTTCATCATCGGCTCCCACATTCCGCCTTCCTGGAACTGGTTCATGTCGGAAGATACGATATCGTCCGGGTCAAAGCGGCCGTCTCCCCTGCCTGTCAGGCCGGAGAGTATCGTGTAGATCTTGCCGATATACAGGATAGCCATCTTGACAGAAGCCACATCTATTATGAAAGCTCCTCTGGCATAGTCTGTCAGATGATAGACTCTCAGATAGTTGTAAGAAGCCGTATCCCCAGGCTTCGGCCCGGGACCAAAGGAATGGATTATCTCTTTCCTGTAATTCCTGAAAGAAGTCTGGAGTGGCAGGACACCCTTGTCACCGGCCTGGAAATGGAAATGGTCCGGCACGGAAGCTCCGGCATTAGGGCCGTTGTAGAAGACCACATAATCCGGCAGCATCTTTGCCAGGGTGAGCATATCCACCATCCTGGAAGAATCCAGTTCCTGGCGGGAATGCGTATTGGACTGTATCACAAGGTGATGACGGAAAATAGGATAAGGGTTCACCTGGACCAAATAGCCCGTGGTGACACCCTCAAACCTGATTCCCATCTGTTCTTTCGGCCGGTTCTCCTTGCAGAAAAAGCACTTGCGGTTTCTGATGGTCTGCGCGTCTATCTTTGCGGTAGAGGAAACCATACGGGAAGGATTGAACTGCACCTTCACCTCCACCGGCTTTTCGCCGTCGTCCAGAGGAAAAGAGCGCAGTTTCACTCCGTCCAGAGCCGCATAGTTGTCCCTAGCCAGAGCCCACCTCTGCATCTGGTCTTCAAACAGATGGTCGAGGGCAGCCTTGTTGAGGACCGTGTTGCCGAAATACTTCACTCCAGTTTATTTCTTCTTGGCGTTGAGAGCTATACGTGCCTCAAGCTCCCAAGTGCGGATCCTGTCTTTGTAAGTGTTGTTTGTATTCTCCTTCTCAACGCTCAGCGATGCATCTGAGTTCTCGTCGTGGCGGCGGCAGAAGTAGAGCACATCGTAGATTCTTCCGATCTGGTAGTTGCGGCTGACAGCCAGTCCGACTGCATAGTCCTCTCCATAGTTCACGTTAGGGAACATCACCTTCCTTGCAACCGGAGTGAAGAAAGCTCTCGGAGCTCCAAGTCCGTTGATCCTAAGGGCGTTGTTCCTTCCGTTGTCCGGAGTCCACTCACGGTGGTCAACCTTTCCTGGAGGCAGCATCTTCAGGTTGATGTCGGTGAGCATATAGCTTCCGATAACCATTGCGCACTTCTGGGCGTAGAATGCGTCCACAACCTTCTGCAGAGTGTTCTCGTCTGAATAAACGTCGTCTGAATCCAGCTGAACTGCAAACTTTCCGCACTTCGGATGATTAAGGGCCATGTTCCATGCACCGCCTACTCCGATGTCCTTTCTGGTCGGGATCACGTGTACCAGCCTCTTGTCCTTGATGGACTTGATGGCCTCGGTAGTGCCGTCCCAGGAGTGGCATCTAGGGCCGTTCTCCACTACGATAACGTTGAACTTGAAGTTGGTCTTCTGTGCAAGCGCGCTCAGGATAGCGTCCTTGATAGTCTTTACCCTGTTCAGTACCGGAATCACTACGGAAGCCTCGTACTCGAACTTCTCCCTTCCGAACGGAACGCTCTTGAACTCAGGCTTCAGATAGCCTCCGATGTCCTTCAGATGCTGGGTGCAGGCCTTCTCCATCTCCACCTGAACCTCACGGTTGCGAGGGTCTACATAGTCGAACAGCTTCTCGCCGGTCTTTCTTGTATCTTCTTCAATCTCTGAGTACAGATATTCGTTTACGTGAACCAGGCGGCCTTTCTGGCTAACTTTCAGACGAAGGTCGTACAGGGCTGCAAACTTGTAGCTTACATTCATCTTCTTTACGGCAGCCTTCAGGGCTGATGCCTTGTAAAGCAGAACTGAACCAAAGTCAAAGTCATTCCTGAGGCTTCCAAACTGGTAATCTATAACAGGCTTGTTGGTCCTCTCGCCGTTCATGAAAGCATAGTGGTCCGCATAAATCATTGCGGCATTTGTAGCCTGAGCAACTTCAACCATTCTCTCCAGAGCCAGATATCCAAGGCTCAGGGTAGTCTGCTTGGTGTATATCAAAACATAATCGCAGTTGCTCTTTGCGGCAATCTTCTTCATGGTGGCCGTCTTGGCCATAGGGTCCTTCTTTGCGTCGAGGGTTATAATCTCATTTACCAGAGCGCTTTCCTTCAGGCTCTTGACGGTCTTCTCCACCTGCTTCTTCGAGGTGAAAGGAACAAAACAATTGATCTTTGTCATAATATCTGATGTATAATAATTATTCCGCTTTTTGAACAAAGTTCAAATATACGAAAAAACGGCGGAAAACCCTATAGAAGGAATTCACGGCAGATTCTTAAATTTGTAATTATGAAAAAGTATCTGATCCTCGCCCTAACCATACTTTGCGCGTCCTTTGTTTCCGCCAAAAGCAGGATACCCGTAGAACCCGGTGTCTCCAAAGCCCTTGCAGAATTCAGAGCATCACACCTCAGCGATGTTGAATATAACCTGATTGTTTCACTTAAACCAGGTGACAGTTCCAGTACATATCTTGGAATTGCACAAATCTCATTCAACTACAATAAAGATACTGACGAGGATCTCCAAATGGATTTCTGTGGCTTGATAGAAGGTCGCCTCGACAATCTCCCAATAATATCAATCCTCAATTCCGAACACTCCAAGACACTGGGGATTAGATATGAGAATGAACATATAATAGTTCCGGACGAGTACCTTATCAACGGAAAGAACTCCATTGGAATCGTATTCCGATGTTCGGAAAAGGCCCTTAACATAAGAGACGGCTATATCTATACACTCAATGTTCCGGCCAATGCACGCTATACATTCCCGTGTTTTGACCAGCCCGACCTCAAGGCGTCCTTCAAGCTAAATCTGATTGTCAAGGACGGATGGAAAGCCATCAGTACTGGAAAACCATACAAGATAGAGGAAACTAAATTCACCACTGGAGAAAAAGCAAGAGCCTACAAATTTGAAAAGACAGACCATATCCCGACCTATCTCTTCTCATTCGTGGCGGGAAAGTTCGAGGAATATGTTGATTCTCGCGACGGGTTTGAAATCAGAGCATTGTATCGAGAGACAGATCCTGAGAAGGTTGCCCAGATGCCTCAGATTATGGATCAGGTGCGCCATTCTATCAAATGGATGGAGGAGTATACCAGCATACCATTCCCGTTTCCGAAGCTGGACTTCGTGGTTCTCCCGGGCTACCAGTTCGGCGGGATGGAGCACATAGGCGCAATACAGTTCAACGACAAGCGAATCTTCCTGGAAAAGAACCCTACCCAGGACCAGCTGCTTTCCAGGGCGGAACTCATAGCCCACGAAGTTTCTCACATGTGGTTCGGAGACCTTGTTACCATGAAATGGTTTGACGATGTCTGGACCAAGGAAGTGTTTGCAAACTATATGGCCTCAATGATTGTGGCCGAGCAGTTCCCGGACATAAACCACAATCTGAACTTCATCCGCAACTATCATATTTCGGCCCTTGAGGAAGACCGCACAGACGGCTCTCATCCTATTGCCCAGAGGCTTGACAACCTGAAAGATGCAGGCCTTCTATACGGCAACATAATCTACAAGAAAGCCCCCATCGTGATGAGAAAACTCCATCAGCTGATGGGAGACGAGCCGTTCAGGAGTGGCCTCCAGAAATACCTCAAGAAATTCTCCTATTCCAACGCCACCTGGGATGACCTTATAGACATCCTCAGCGATGAGGCTCCGGAAGCCAACCTCAAAGCCTTCTCACAAAGCTGGGTGAAAGAACGCGGCTGCCCGACGATAATAAGCGACTTGTCCATTGGTGTTCTCACCGTCACTCAACAGGACATACAAGGAACCAAAGCCTACAGAAAACTCCTTTCAGACATAACCGGCTTTGAGCAAAAAGAAAGAGGCATCGCATGGCCGCAGACTATTGATAATCATATATATTATAATCCACACTCCCTTGGCTGGCATATACTCTATGACGAAAAAGAAGTCTATGTTTATATGGACAAACCATCCCAAACTATCGAGTTGTCCAGCAAGTACGGTCCTGTCAGAAAGTATGGTTTTAAAAACTATTTCAAAAAAGGGTTTCCAAATTACGATGGCACTGGCTATGGAAGGTTCTCATTAAGCCAAGAGCTAACAAACACACAAACCCCATTGTTTTTATATAAAGAAGAACCGCGTCTTTCACAATTGATGAACATTTATGAGAATGTTTTGATGCATAACATATCGGCAGACAGGGCGGCTAATGTCTTTGTTTATGAAATCAGAAATTGGAGTGAGCCCCTGCTGGCTTCTTCAGCAGCAGATTATCTTTCTTCTTTGATGAACTTATGTGAGAATCAAAAAGATATTCAAGAATCTCTATTGGCAATACGTAATTTAACAGGCTATAGTTTAGCCAAGCAAAAAGCGCTCAGGATTCTCATCAGCAAAGCCACGGAAAAAGAAATCGTTGAAAAACTTTATGACATCTGGAAAGAGCAGAGCGAGCCACTGCTCAACCAGAGTGACTATATCAACCTTTCCTATCAACTGGCAATTCGTTACCCAAGCAAGTGGAAGGAGATTCTGGACGAGCAGTTTTCCAGGATAGACAATCCGGACAAAAGGAAAGAGTTTGAATTTGTGAGCAGGGCCTGCAATCCTGATCCGAAGAAACAGGACGAACTGTTCGCCGAACTGCTTGAGCCTAAGAACCGCAAGATTGAGCCGTGGGCGCTGAGCGTGCTGTCGCTGCTGAACCATCCGCTCAGGGAACCTGAAAGCAACCGCTTCATCCGCCCGGCACTGGACGAACTGCTTGAGGTGCAGCAGACAGGAGACATCTTCTTCCCGAAGAACTGGTGCACATCCCTTCTTTCCGGACACAAAAGCCCCGAAGCCAGACAAATTCTGCTCGACTATTTGAAAGAGCAGCTAATGCATTCCACTCTTCCTCAGCCGTTGCTTAACAAGCTGCTGATGGCAGGATATTTCCTCCTGAACGCAGAATAAGTTCTGCTGGCTAATGGTCTGACAATCTGAATATTATTAAATCGCCGAGTATTCAATACTTACCCGGCATAACAATAGTCGTCGGATTGCAGATGTTTTAGAACTTGACGGTCAGCTGGACATAGATGCAGTTCTTGTCCTGGAAGCCGCCGTTCATCTGGCGGTAAGTGTAGTTGAGCTTGAGGTCCAGATTCTTCAGAGGAGCGTAGGTGATACCTGCGGTATAGTCCATCTCGTTGATTTTCTTGGAATTTGTGTTCTCGTCCATATAGTCATACCTTGCAACCAGTCTCCAGTGGTCGGAGAGGTTCGCTCCTGCGGCAAAGTATCCGCCAAGGCTCTTTATGCCGCCTGGGATGTTGCCGGTCTTTCCGCCAATGAGCTCAGCTCTGGTAAATCCCCAGTTGTCAACGTATGAGAAGCCGCCGCCATAGCGGTGCATCTTCAGATATTTGTCGGTATCCTGAGGTATAAGCTTCTGGGTGGCGTCATCGAATGTAGGGTAAGCTCCCTCGCCCCTCTGGAAGTATCCGAAAAGAGAGAGAGGCTTGATAGGATTTACGATCAGTCGGCCGACGATATCCTTGCTCTTGTTGTTGTCGGTGGTGTTGAGCTTGTCGCCGTTGAACACAGCCAGTTCATAGTTGATGATGCTGAATCCGTCGCGGTGAAGAGCACTTCCGAGGAAAGAGAATCCGAGGTCTCGTCCGGAAGCGGAAAGTCCGCAGATATCCTGATCACTCATCCTGGCAAGTCTCTGTACTGCAAGAGAGTAATTGATGAACTCCAAAGTGGTTGGACTTCTCATGTTATTTTCCCAGGTGAGCGGGCTCTTGAACTGTCCGAACTTCAGGCCGAACTCCTTCACAGGCATATAGGTTGCAAAAGCGTCTATAACCTTTGGAGTACCGGCAAAGGCAATCTGGATCTTGTAGTCAACACTTCCGTAATCTCCCTTGTAGAGATTTCCGAACAGGCTAAGGTTCACGTTCTTGAGCTTGAATGTAGAAGTGCCGGCATCGTTCCAGTCATATCCGCCGATCACATATCCGCTGACGGAAACGTACCTGTTGATCTTATTCCAGTCCACAGACTTCTTTTCAAGAGAAGCCACCCTCTCCTCCAGGGTCTTTGGTTCAGTTTCATTCTGCGCATAGGAAACCGCACAAATCATAATGGCCACAGCGGCCAAAAACAGTTTTCTCATAAGTATCTTTTTCTAAAAAATTATTATCGCGATGAGCATAACAGCCGCAAAGATAATAAAATTTTATACAGTACGATATTTTACTATTTCTTTTACTCGCTCAGGTCCGGAAGGATACCCTCTTCCATCGTCGACTGGAATTCTTCCTCGGTCGGGTAGCTTACACAAATCCTTCTCTTCAGATTGTCCCACGACTGGAACTCAAACTGAATCTCCCCTATATCGTCCAGGAACAGTGATATCCATCTCTCCTTGGGCTTGAGCTCCTTCTTTTCAAAGTCAAAACCTGCATTAAGTGTAACCCTAATTGCCGGATACTTGTCGGTTGCCTTTGTAGTGAAAACCCAGTTGTAACCTTCAGAATAAACTTGCTCATAATCTGAGAGAGGGACCATCTCGAGCACAACATCATTCTCCCCGCCGCTGAAAGTGATCTTGTTGTCCTTGATAACAACACGGTTTACCGGCCACAGGAAAGACGGAATTTCAGAAGAATCCTTGCGGTAAATGTTATAGAACTTGGCGTTCTCCATCAAAAGTTCCGGGAACGGCTTGGACTCGGGATAGTTAGCAAACATCCGCCTCTGGAGATCAAACTCATTCTGGATTTGGAAGTAATGCCCCTCCTTGGTCTTTAAGATGAAACGGTCCATATCCCACTGTCTCTTTTCCCCGAAAATTTCCGTCCTGTATTTATCCACGACAATAGTGTCACAAGGCAGAGAAGTTTCTCCCTTTCCGGACACGATAAAATTCCAAATGTACTTTTGAATTTCAACCGTCTCATAGCTCTTTTCCTTGTCTATGATGTAAGTGCTGCAAACGCTGTCCTTAACCACAACAATGCTGTCGGGATAAATTGTCGCCGACATATTGAATGGACTCTGTGTATAGATTCTTTCAAGCTGCAGGGCAATACCCTTATCGCTCTCGTTCTCAGTCTGGTTCCCGGTTCCCTGACCGTTCTCGCCACCGCGGCAGGAAAACAATGCCAGAACCAATGCTGCTGCAAATAGCTTTTTCATAGGTTATTCTGTTAAATGTTAATTACTTGGGAAGGTCAAAGATAGACTTGTCCACAGGGATGTCCACTTTCAGGTCAGTGATATAAGTCTCTACCGTTGTGCCCATTGCGGAAACTTCGCTCTTGATGGTAAATCCCTTCCATACCCATACCTTGCCATCAGCCTCCACTCCTTGAGACATTGTCCTGAAAGTGTAAACCTCGCATTTGTACTCGTCTACCTGTTCATCATCCAGCTTCTTGATGCTGTACTTCTCTATAACTTCAGGAGTGAGATTGTTGTAATTAATCTCCGCTTCATCATTAGGCATTTCCTTGAAAGAAGGGGAAATCAGATATCTCTTGCCACCATTTTCAACCATAACGACAGTCTGCCCCATGACTTCCATTTCGAGCTTTTTCAATGCGCCATAGTCCGCAAAGGTGCAGACTGTGGATAATTTCGCCATACCCATGTCTGTCACTATGGTGTAACGGCCGGTTTCAAATGAATAAACGTGTTTGTCCTGTGCAGAACCAATTACTGGCAGCAATGCCATCGCGATAAATAGGATCAGTCTTTTCATTGTTTTAAGTATTAACGGTAACTTTAGACAAAGATAGCATAAAAAAAAGAGATGCCTTTTTGACATCTCTTTTTGTGGAGAACAAGGGAGTCGAACCCTTGACCCCCTGCTTGCAAAGCAGGTGCTCTAGCCAACTGAGCTAGTCCCCCAATCTGTAGGCCCGCGCGGATTTGAACCGCGGACCCCCACATTATCAGTGTGGTGCTCTAACCAAACTGAGCTACGAGCCTATTTCAACAAGTCTTGTCAGGTCTGACTGACACCCCACTGTCTCAATGGGGTTGCAAAGGTAAATGTTTTTTCCATTTGTGCAAAATTTTTTTCCAAAACTTTTAAAAAGAGTATTTTTGAGCCTTGCAATGAAGAAACAACTCCATAAAGACACTGACCTGGTAAAGGATAATCCTGAACCTGCCGCTCCAGTAAAGGAGAGGAAGGTGTCCCTTTGGAGTCTGGCAACCACCTTCACCAAAATAGGTATGTTTACACTGGGAGGCGGATATGCCATGATTCCGCTCATAGACAGGGAGGTGGTGCAGAAGAGAAAATGGCTGGAAACAGATGAGTTCTACGACATACTTTCCATTGCCCAGAGCTCACCGGGACTGCTTGCAGTGAATATCTCCATTTTTGCAGGATACAGGGTGAGGGGCAACAAGGGCAGCATAGCCGCAACCATAGGAACCTGTCTGCCGTCGTTTCTGATCATTCTTGCGATAGCCATATTCTTTGCCGGTTATCGCGATAATGTTTATGTGGACAAGATTTTCAAGGGCATAAGGCCCGTGGTGGTGGCCCTGATCGCGGTGCCGGTGGTGAATATGATCCAGAAATCCCGCCTGAACATCTGGAGGGCTCTGATTGCAGTGGGAACAGCAGCAGCCATCATCTTCCTGAAGGTATCGCCTGTGTACATACTGCTGGTGTTCTTCGCTTGTTTTTTCTGCGTAAGGTACATTAAGGCGTGCGGTAAGAAAGATTCAGAAAAGGAGGGCGGCGTATGATATTCCTGGAACTTTTCTGGACTTTTTTCGTCATCGGAATATTCTCCTTCGGAGGCGGATATGCCATGCTTTCCCTTATTCAGAGCAAGGTCGTTACGGAACATGCATGGATAACTGCAGAACAGTTTACGGACATAGTGGCCATTTCCCAGGCCACCCCGGGACCGGTGGGTATCAACTCGGCAACCTATATAGGCTATACCGTAACCCATAATATGGGATACAGCGAATGGGGCTGCATCGGGGGATCGGCACTGGCCTCCCTTGCCGTCGTGCTGCCGTCATTTATAATAGTGCTGACTATCTGCAGACTGTATCAGAAGGTCAAAAATAGCAACTTGTTTGCATCGCTGATGAAAGAGCTAAGGCCTTTTGTAATAGGAATGATTGCAGCGGCGGCAGGAATACTTGTTACACCCCAGAACTTCTTCCACTGGAGCAGCTTGCTCCTTCTTGCCGGAGCCTTCATAAGCTGCAAATTCTTTAAGGCAAACCCTATTTGGGTTATACTGGCAGGCGGACTGATCGGCCTGCTGATATACTAGACGTCTTCCTCGGAATCACCCGTCATATCCTCAGTAAAAGGTTCCTCTTCGAAAGGTTCCTCTGATGTGGTTTCTGGCTCAGGGTCTTCCTCAGGCTCATCTTCTGGGTCTTCCTCAGGCTCAATGGCCTCCACCACGATGTTCTGGTTCTCCCTCATACGGTCTGCATCCTCCTGGGCAACGGCCTGGAGCCTCTTTGCCAGAGCCTTGACCTTGAAAGCCATCCAGATTTCAGAAGCGCCCAGAAGCATAAGGCAGATTCCGAAAACAATGCACAGAACAGAGATGTTGTACCTTGGGAAGAAGCAGAACACAATGCCTGCGACAAAAATCAGGGCCGGAACCAGGAAGAACCAGAACCGGTCCTTGATGCCCTTGGAGTTGCGCACGGCAACCACAAGCTGCAGAAGACCGTAAATGGCCAGCAGGATTCCGAGCACGAAGCCGATGAACTCCATAAAGAAGCCCGTCTTCAGAAGCAGGAACAGGCCGACAACCAGAAACAGGACTGCACTGGCTATGGAAATCAGGCTCATTCCCTTCAGATCCATATAAGAATTGGTTGCCAGACCGTAAACCACGGTGATGACAGAAGAAAGAATCAGGAAAACTCCCAAAGCCTTGAGCAGGATCTCACCTGCCTGGCTGGACCATATTACAAGGCAAAGGCCTACGAGGAAAACAAAAACTCCTCTCAAAATACTCTTTATCATAACTGTCCTTTTTGTATCAGCAAATATAGTAAGAATATGCGATGTCAGAAAACCTTGGAGGCTATGGCTCGGTCAGTGGCCTTGGCGCACATCCCTTCAGAGCAGACGATATTGCCGCAATGTGCTCGGGAGTCGTACCGCAGCATCCTCCGGCGATGTTGATGGCAGGACTGCTGCCACTGACAGCCATCTCCCTTATGCAGGAAGCCGTATAATCCGGAGTCTCTGAATAACAGCCCATCTCGTCCGGAAGCCCCGCATTTGGATAAACGCTTACTGCATAGCCGGCTGCAAACTCTGAAATGTCTTTAATGCAAGAAGCCATGTCCTTTGCCCCGAAAGAGCAGTTCAGTCCGAAGCTCAAAGGATTGTAAACCCTAACCGATGTAAACAGGGAACGCACATCCTGTCCGGTCAGAATACGGCCAAACTTGTCGTTGATTGTAGCAGAGACCATTACAGGAACTTCAAAGTCTTCCGGATATCCTGGCTGGTTTCTCAATTTCCTGAAAACCTTTCTGATGGCATAAAGCGCAGCCTTTGCATTCAGGCCGTCGTAGATGCTTTCCACCAGAAGCACATCCACCCCTCCTTCTATCAAAGCCTCAGCCTGAACCATATAGGCCTGAGCCATCTCATCGAACGATATGTTGCGGAACTCCGGCCTGGATACATCCGGAGACAAGGACAGGGACTTTACCGTAGGCCCCATACTCCCCGCAACCACAGCACGGGCAGGCCCCCATTCCTCCTTCCAGCAGGCTCTTGCAGAATCCTCATCGCGGAGGAAACTCAAACCCTCTTCTTCCGCGGCCTTTCTTGCTATCCTGGCCCCTTCAAAGTTTATCTGAAAAACTTTATCCTCACATCCGTACTCCTGCTGGGAAACGGAAGTTCCGCTGAAAGTGTTTGTCTCGATGATTTCCGCCCCGGATGCGATATATGACCTGTGAATATTTGAAATGCCCTCTGGATCAACAAGATTCAGCATATCAAGATTACCGCCCACGCCCCTTCTTTCAGACGGGTTGTCAAGGTGGAGCTTCTGGATCATGGTGCCCATTGCTCCATCCATCACAACTATCCTGTCTTTCAGTCTAGCCAGTATTTCCTTCCTTGTTATCCTCATGTCAAGATATGCAAACCACTTGCAAAGATACTTCAAAATGTAACAGTCTGTAGCGGAAAACACCGCCACAGACTGTCCTCATAAGTTTGACTGAAGCACAATCACTTGTTTATCTTAAATTTAGCCCCAGATTTAACTTTGTGCCGATTTATAAGATAAAGCCCCCATCCAAACGGCAGGGCCAGAACGGTAAGCAGCTTATTCGGCGATTCCCTTAAAAACCTCCTGTTACGGCTGCGGATGGAGTGGTTCACATAGTGGACATTCAGCTGGAATCTGCGCTTGAGGCTCTTGGCGTGCTGCATGTCAAATTTCCGCACATAAGCCATACCTTTTGGATTGTTCCAGTACTGCTTCCACATGCTGAAGGAAGACCCGTCCGGCTGGTAGTCCACATTGACCATCACCTTGTTGCACACCAGCAGCTTATAGTCTTCGTCTATCATGTTGTACAGCAGAGCCAGACCCACATACCTCTCACCTTCAAACAGCGGATAAGGCGGATACTTCTTCACCACTTCCGTCCTGTAAACCAGCTTCTTGTCTCCGAGACCCCCAAGCACCTCGTAATAATCGCGTAGGGTAGTCTCCTTCAAGCCAGCAGGAAACTCCTTCCCTATCACCTTGCCGGAAAGATCCGCGTCAAGCCCTATGATTCCCGCAATGAAGTCCTTGTCTTCATCGCGATAATTGTCCTTCCAGAAAGTGATGATTGTCTCCACAGCATCATCCGGCATATAGTCGTCGGAATCTATGCAGACGTTAAGCTCCGTGGTAATGTTGGCGTATGCGGTGTTGTGCGCACCGTGCATACCCTGGTTCTTCTGATATATGTAGTGGATGGGAATCTTTCCCTCTGAAGCCCAGCCTTCTACAAGCTCACGGGTATTGTCGGACGACCCGTCGTCCACCACCAGCCACTCAAAATCCTTGCAAGTCTGCCGAAGCAGGCTCTCGTACGTACGTCCGATGGTGTGAGCCCTGTTGTATGCGGGAGTAAAAACTGTCAAAGTCTTCATACCTGACAAATATACCAAAAAGATTTCTACCGCCCCTCCAGAATCTTCTTCAGCTGGCGCTTGGCGGTCTTGCGGTCGTACTTCTTCTTGCTTTTGGCTATGCGCGTAGGACGGGTGGAGATCAGTTTTCCGAACTTCTCTATCTCCAGCTGACGGTCCACCGTCTTGACCGCGGCAATCACCGTTTTCCGCTTAACCTTTTTCATCGATTCATAACCTTCTGGAAACGGAACATCCCGTCTCTCATGCCACCATTGTCCTGAGAAATATCAGGATCATTCGGGTCCGGATGATGGCTGTTGTAAAACTCCACAATGTGAAACCCGCACCGGTTCACATAGAAATGGATGTTGCGGGTTTCAAAATACGGTGTAACCGTCTCCCACACTTCCACTTCCGGGTGAAGATTCTCAATTGCCTTCCACGCTGCATATCCAATGCCCTTGCTGTGAACCTTCGGCGACACAAACAGCAATTCCAGATCTCCGAACTTCCTCTCAGGTTCCAGACGTATAACCACCCCACCCACTTCTTTCCAGTCAGACTTGCCGCTGGCTTCATCAGCGTCAATCCTGCACAAGATCCTGTAAGCCTCAGCATTCTTTCCGTCTATAGACCTCTCTATAGTTTCCCGGGAAATAATCTCTCCCTCCTCCTCGAACGTGTTGTCTCTTATGCCGAACTCTTCCAGTGCCCCATACCTGAACGCCTCCTGATTGTCCAGGATGAACTGCTCCCGGCCCTTGTCTGTCAGCCTCACCAGCTTTACATTTGCTTTCTTCCTGCTCATAGACTCATTTCATTTCTGCAAATATAAAGCAATTAGCAAAAACTTTTATAACAACATATTTATTCCCAACAAAATGCGATAAATAACTCTTTGTATATTATTAACATCTTTTCTTTGGCGCTGCTCTAAGGTATTGGAAGAGAATCCCGGCACCCCTCCTTCCGCTCTGCTGGAGCGTCTGGAGAAAATGCTGCAAGCTGAGATTATTCTGCTTCCGTGGGATGTCAACGAAGAATTCGGCCACGCAGACGGAATAGTTCGGTTCGTAGACTCAGACACTGTTATCATGACCAACTACAGCCAGTTCGACAAGAAGATGGCAGATACCACTGACCTTATAAAACATGAAGGCTGCCTGAACTGCGCCACCTGGACAATAAATAGTAATCCTTGTGCAGAAGAAGTACAATTGTCCTGAATTGCAAAGGGCAATGCTTTAAATAAAAAACCGATGGGATAGAATAGAGCCGCCTTTCGGCTGAGTCAAGTTTGCTTACTGCAAGTACTTAATACCTCCTGTAATGAGACTTGACTCTGACAACCTTGCCATTCTGAATGCGTTTGTGCGCCTTCACTCTGACAAGTTTCTCAACAACTATTCTTGTTGAGCATTTTATACGAATAGTCTTGCTTGTCTTTCGTTTCATGTGTGTTTATATAATGTTAGTTAAAGAGTGCAAAGACAAAGAGACCTCGTATTTAAGCTACCTCCCATCGGTTAAAAGAAAAAGCAGGCATCTCTACACTTTTCAATGTTTCGATACCTGCTACTTGCTCTTTAACTAACGTCACTCACATGACACTGCAAATATAGATAAAACTTCAAAATCAACAACACTTTCCAACATTATTTACCGCACCTGTTTCACCGAAAAAAAACGCTCCGGAAATCCGAAGCGTTTGGGAGGGTGGCTGGTGGGTCTCGAACCCACGACCTCCAGAGCCACAATCTGGCGCTCTAGCCAACTGAGCTACAGCCACCATATATGTTTGGGGTTGCAAAGATATAATCTTTTTGCCAATCTCCAATCGCTTTTTTTCTAAAGTCAGAACAATTCTTTTGTTATCGGCAATCTTTTGCTAACTTTGAAGTCTGCAAATTAACTGAATACTAATTCACTTTAAAACTATATGGCAAGAGAAATAAAATTCTCCCTTCTGTACAGGGACATGTGGCAGTCTTCAGGCAAATATGTGCCTAAAGTAGCTATGCTTAAGGAGATTGCACCGGTTATCATCGACATGGGATGCTTCGACAGAGTTGAATCCAACGGTGGTGCCTTCGAGCAGGTGAACCTCCTTTTCGGAGAGAATCCTAACAAGGCTGTCAGGGAATGGACCGCTCCTTTCAACAAGGCCGGTATCCAGACCCACATGCTTGAAAGAGGTCTGAACGCACTGAGAATGTTCCCGGTGCCAGATGACGTGAGAGCACTGATGGCAAAGGTCAAGAAGGCTCAGGGAACCAACATTATGCGTTCCTTCTGCGGACTGAACGACCACCGTAACCTCAAGGGTTCCGTAATCCATGCCAAGGAAGCCGGAATGATTGCACAGGCAGCTCTTAGTATCACCTACTCCCCGATCCACACCGTAGAGTACTATATGGGCGTGGTTGACAAGGTTGTAGAGTACGGTGCAGACGAAATCTGCCTCAAGGATATGGCAGGTATCGGACGTCCTGCTTTCCTGGGAAGACTCGTAAAGGCTATCAAGGACAAGTATCCTCACATCAAGGTTCAGTACCACGGACACTCTGGCCCTGGATTCAGCGTAGCTTCCATGCTGGAAGTCGCAAGAGCCGGCGCCGAGTACATCGACGTGGCAATGGAGCCGCTGAGCTGGGGTAAGATCCATCCGGATGTCATCACCATCCAGGCAATGCTCAAGGATGCAGGATTCCTTGTAAAGGACATCAACATGAACGCCTATATGGAGGCAAGGGCACTGACCCAGAAGTTCATCGACGACTTCCTCGGATACTGGATTGCTCCTGGCAACCACCAGATGAGCTCCCTTCTCGTAGGCTGCGGACTCCCTGGCGGAATGATGGGCTCAATGATGGCCGACCTGAAGGGATTCCAGGGCGCAATCAACGCATCGCTGAGAAACCAGGGAAAGAAGGAACTGGATATCAACGAGCTGGTTGTGATGCTGTTCCAGGAGGTAGAATATGTATGGCCAAGACTCGGTTATCCACCATTGGTAACTCCGTTCAGCCAGTACGTGAAGAACACCGCCCTGATGAACCTTATGCATATGCTCAAGGGCGAGCCTAGATGGAAGACCATCGACAAGGACACCATGAACATGATCCTCGGCAAGATGGGTAAGCTTCCTGGAGAACTTGCTCCTGAAATCAAGGAGATCGTAAAGCAGAAGGGTCTCGAATTCTATACCGGCGTTCCACAGGACGCATTCCCGGACGATCTGCCTCGCTTCATCAAGATGATGGAAGAGGAAGGCTGGGACAGAGGTCAGGACGACGAGGAACTCTTCGAGTTTGCTATGCACGAGACCCAGTATCGCGATTACAAGAGCGGCATTGCAAAGCAGAGGTTCGAGAAAGAACTGGAAGCCAACCGCGCAAAGGCAGGCGCTCCTATCGTCATCACCCGTCCGGTTGTTGAAGTTCCGGCATTTGACGTGGAGAAGATCATGGCCAAGTATCCTGATGCAAAACCTGTACACGCTACCGTCAAGGGAGAAGTTGTATGGCAGTACGATGTTGACGACAAGTCCAGCGCACCTGCAGAAGGAAGCGACGTCAAGATGGGCCAGACACTGTGCTATGTACAGGCCTTCTACGGAATGGAAGAGATCATCAGCCCGGCAGACGGCAAGCTTGTAGCCATCACCGCAAAGCAGGGCCAGAAGGTCGTAAAGGACGAAATCATCGCATTCGTTCAGTAGAATCTTCTTCCTCAGCGACAAAAAATCCGCCGGAACCGGCGGATTTTTTGTTTTGTTGATGCGGCTTGTTAAACCTGCTTCCCATTAACATAAAGGCAGATGCCCGTATCCAGACGGCGGTTGAGAGCCTTTGCGTCCATCTCGAAATAATGGATCGGGAAGAGGTTCTTAGGCCTGATCAAATTGGCGGCCTTGATGAAGTCGTCGTCGCTCATCGTGTAAGGGAGGTTCTTCGGCAGGAAAGCCACATCGATTTCTCCCTGGAGGAACTTGGACCAGGAATGTGCCCTTACGGCACCAGGAGCAAGCTCGTTCATTTCAGGAATCGGCTCGGTGTCTCCCGCAAAGTAGATGTCAAATCCCTGCATGGAAATAAGATAGCCGTTGCCTTCTCCCTTGATGTGGAACGGATGTCCGTTGTCTCTCTTGTAGTTGATGTTATATGCAGGAATAGCCGTTATCGTAAGGCCGATGGAAGATACGCTGTCTCCGTTTTCCAGGGTGATTACCTTGCAGTGGCGGAGCTTAGGGATGTTAAGCATGCTAACCAGGTTGGTGGAAGGATCCACGTTCAGAGGATTGTTGTCCAGATCCAGCTTAGGAAGAGGCTTTCCGTCCGCGTCCTTGGCTGTTCCGGCACGCATTGCCAGAAGGTCGTTCTCCAGGACGGTGCGTACGCTGCGGCTAACTATGAAAGTAGTGTTCGGCATCGCGATCTCTTCTATGGCCTTGGTGTCGTAATGGTCTGTATGAGCGTGGGTCAGGAAGATCAGGTCGGCCTTCTTGCAGCCCGCAAAGTCAAAGAAGTCTGAGCAAGGATCCACGTAGATGTGCATTCCCTCCCACTCCATATGCACGCATCCGTGAGCCAGATGCTCGAAATTGACTAGCCCCATAGGGGTGTAGAACGAATTGTAAACTCCGGTTTTCATATCACATTTTTGTTTTTGTTTCTTTTCAGCGATTATAAAGTTACGCTTTTTTTTCAAGAATCCAAAAACGCTACAGACTGAATTTGACTCCGGCCATGAACCAGAAGCCCGGCTGGGGGATTGCTCCGTGGTCGAAGTATGTGATATCGGTGAGGTTGTTGCCTTCTACATAGAATGTATAGTCCTTCCACCTGTAGGCAAGGCGGGCATCTACTATGCCGTAAGGCTTGTAGCCTTTGACTTCTCCGGATGTGCTGGTGAACGTTCCCACACGGTCCTGGAACCTGTAGAAGAGGCTTAGGGTAAGGTCCGGAACGATATCCACATCCGCGCTGGCCACAAACTTGTGCCTCAGATACTCCAGGGTGTACATGCTCTGGGTGCCGGACGTCTCGCGGGTTTTCTGGTCGATGTAGCTGTAGGCCAGATTCACTCTCTTGAGATTGAAGACGCTGGAGTGGAACTGTGGAGTCCAGGATGTCTGGAGCAGGATTCCGGTGGACTTTATCTTTCCGAAATTCACGGACTTCCAGATGGCTTCTTCGCCGTCTTCGGTGCTGCGGATCCAGTCTATGAGGTTGGTCATACGGTTGCGGAAAACGCTGGCGGAAGATGTAACCGTCGCTGAGGAGAAACGGAGTCCGCCTTCCAGAGCCTTTACCTCCTCTGGCTTAAGGTGCTTGTCCGCCTTGTGTCCGCCTACGGAGTAGTACAGCTCTGTTACTGACGGCATCCTCAGCGATGAGTTATAGGAAGCGAACAGGCGCAGACGATTGTCTCCCCGTTTCAGAAGGGCCAGTGAAAGGTCGGCGGAAGGATAGACTTTCATATCCATCTCCGCCCAACTGTTCTTTATGGCAAGCAGGGCGGCGGAAACGGTGAACCTTTCGGTTATCACATTGTGTTCCAGGAAGAAACTCGTGTTGGTTCGGTTGAGGCCGAACTCGTAGTTGCGGTCCGTTCCCCTGATATGTTTCGGCTTGTCCAGTGGCTCTCCGAGATTTCCGCTGACAAGGTCCTCGTTACGGATTTCTCCGCCGAAGGCCGTGGTTCCTCCCACCCACTTGAAGTAATTGTTCAGGTTTGCGCCGTAGACATTGGTCTTGTGATAGTTGAACGGATAGGCTTCCGGATTGTCACGGAAGAGTTCAAAACGGTCATTGGTATGGTTCCAGTACAGGGACGGGCTTATCGTGAGCCTTCCCTTGACGTTATGGGCCTTTACGGCGGTAAAACTCTTGAAGGTGTGCTCGAACTGCTCGTCGTAGGCGGCCGCGTAGAAGCGGTTGGAACCCCAGTCCTTGTTGCTCACTCCGGCATACCAGTTCACCTGGACATCATCGTCCCTGAATTCTCCCTCGTAGAAAGCCTTCAAGGCCTTGTAGTCGCTGTTAAGATGCCCTTCCCCGCTTCTGGAATAGCCGTCGCTACGGGTATAGGACGCGGAAAGGGAGTTCTTGAAGGAAGTGCTCCCTGGAGTTTTCCTCAAGCCGGCAAAGTCATATTTCGCACCCACGCTCAGATAGCCGTATGATCCGGTTTCAGCATTTACAAGAAGGCGGTTGACGTCTGAAATGCGGGTCCTCACGTTTACCGCTCCCAGCAGTGATGAACTGCCGGTAATCTTCCCCGACGGGCCTTCCAGGATGTCTATTCCATCCACCTGAAGCACTATGAACGGAAGGTCGAAGGAATTGTGCGCTGTCTGCGGATCGGATATGTTGATGCCGTTGAGAAGGATTGCCGCCTGCTCGCTGTTTCCGCCCCGGATGCCCACATCGGTCTGTGCCCCTATCGGCCCTCTCTGCCTGACATCGATGCTGGCTGAGTACTTCAGCAAATCGTTTATGCTCTGCGACGGAGAATTCCCTATTGCGGCAGCGTTCAAGGAAGAAACCATCCTCGCCTGCTTATGCCATACTATCGGCACCCTGGAAGCCAGAACGCTGATTTCGTTCAGAGAAATCGTTGTCGTATCCTGAGCCGCCGCACCTGACATCGAAGTCAAGCTCATCGCGGAGGATAATATGCTTATTACAAATGCTTTATATAAAGTGTTCATAAATACTGCCGTAAAATTGAAGTCCCAAAGATACAAAAAAAAAGGGCTCCAAATCTGGAGCCCCTTCTGATTAGCTTGAGCTGTTTACTTGCCTGCAAGTTTCTTGTAGCCCTCGTAGCGGAGTTTAGCATACTTCTCGGTGAGTGAGAAGAGCTCCTCTGCCTCCTGAGGGAAGGTCTTCAGCAAGTCCTGGAACTTGCTCCAGTCTGGCTCCTTGCTGTCCAGAGTAAACGGATTGGTTCCTTCCGGAACGTCCGGATTGAATCTGTACAGATGCCAGTATCCGCACTCAACCGCCTTCTTCTCCTCGAGCTGGGAGTGTCCCATTCCGGCCTTCAGACCGTGGTTGATACAAGGAGCGTAGGCAATGATCAGAGACGGACCGTCGTGAGCCTCAGCCTCCTTCAGAGCGTTCAAGTACTGCATCTGGCTTGCGCCTGTAGCTACCTGAGCCACATAAACATAGCCATAGCTCATAGCCATCATTCCGAGATCCTTCTTGCGGATCTTCTTGCCGCTGGTTGCAAACTTGGCAACTGCTCCGGCAGGAGTACTCTTGGATGACTGTCCGCCGGTGTTGGAGTAAACCTCGGTATCCACAACCAGGACGTTCACGTTCTCGCCGGAAGCAAGCACGTGGTCAAGTCCGCCGTAGCCGATGTCATATCCCCAACCGTCACCGCCGATAATCCACTGTGAACGTGGGATGATGCAGTCTATGTACTCTGCGATGCCCTTGCAGTGAGCGCACTTGCAGTCCTTCAGGGCTGCAGGAAGAGCCGCTGCGATTTCCTTGCAGATTGCAACATCCTTCTTGTTCTCGAGCCAGCGGGTCAGAAGGTTACGAACCTCCTCAGAGCACTTGTCGTCTGAGATGGCAGCTTTTGCCCTGTCCTCGAGAGTTTCGCGGAGTCTTGCGAATCCGAGCCTCTGGCCCAGACCGAACTCTGCGTTGTCCTCGAACAGGGAGTTAGCCCAAGCCGGACCTCTTCCATTCTTGTCCTTGCAGTAAGGTGATGCAGGGAAGCTTCCGCTGTAGATGGATGTACATCCGGTAGCGTTGGCAACCATCATCCTGTCTCCGAACAGCTGGGAAATCAGCTTGATGTAAGGAGTCTCGCCGCAGCCTGCGCATGCGCCTGAGAACTCGAACAGAGGCTGTGAGAACTGGGAAGCCTTGATGTTGCTGTCCTTCTTCATAACCTCGTCCTTGTAGCCGACCTTGCTGTGCAGCCAGTCGAATGCCTTCTGCTGAGCGGCCTGAGTGTCTGCTGGTTTCATAACCAGAGCCTTCTCCTTTGCCGGGCAGATGTCTGCGCAGTTAGCGCATCCTGTACAGTCTGCAGGGTCAACCTGCATCACAAACTTGTAATCCTTGAGGTTAGCCTTTCCGTCTGCGGTCTTGAGACCCTTGAGAACGGCCTTAGGAGCCTTCTCGATTTCTGCATCGGTAAGCAGGAACGGACGGATTGCAGCGTGCGGACAGATAGTGGCGCACTGGTTGCACTGGATACAGTTTGCAGGATTCCACTCAGGAACGTGAGTAGCGATTCCTCTCTTCTCGTAAGCAGCTGTTCCGGCAGGAATAGTGCCATCAGGGAAGTTCTGGAATGCGCTTACAGGCAGGTCGTTTCCGCACTGTGCGTTCACAGGGTCAGCTATCTGCCTTACCCAATCCGGAGCAAGACGGTTGTAGCTGTCAGGAACAAACTTGCTTGCTCCAAGGTTCTTCCACTCGAACGGAATATCCACCTTGATATACTCGCCGCCACGGTCAACTGCAGCATAGTTCATCTTAACGATGTTCTCGCCCTTCTTTCCGTAGCTCTTGTCGATCATCTTCTTCATCTCCTTGACAGCATCCTCGTAAGGAATGATGCCGGTGATCTTGAAGAATGCGCTCTGGAGGATGGTGTTGGTACGGTTGCCCAGTCCGATTTCCTCGGCGATCTTGGTGGCATTGATGATGTAGAAGTTAAGCTTCTTGCTGACAATCTGGTACTTGATGAAGTCCGGAAGTCTCTTCAGAGTCTCCTCGGTATCCCAGAGGCTGTTCAGCAGGAAGGTACCGCCCTTCTTGATTCCTCTAAGGACATCATACTTGGTCAGGTATGAAGGCACGTGGCAAGCCACGAAGTCAGGAGTGGAAACAAGGTAAGGAGAGGTGATAGGATTGTCACCGAATCTCAGGTGAGAGCAGGTGAAACCGCCGGATTTCTTTGAATCGTAGTCAAAGTAAGCCTGGCAGTATTTGTCTGTTGTTCCGCCGATTATCTTGATGGTGTTCTTGTTTGCGCCAACTGTTCCGTCTGAACCAAGTCCGAAGAACTTGAGCTCGTATGTACCAGGCTTTGCAAGAGAAATCTCCTCCTTCTGAGGAAGGGAGAGGAATGTAACGTCATCAACGATACCGATGGTGAAGGAGTTCTTTGGTTCCTTGGCCTTCAGGTTCTGGAATACGGCCAGAATCTGTGCAGGGGAAGTGTCCTTTGAAGACAAGCCGTAGCGTCCGCCGACGATCTTTACCTTTCCGGCAAAAGCGGTGTCGGCAAGTGCACTCTTTACGTCAACGTACAGAGGCTCTCCGACTGCTCCAGGCTCCTTGCAACGGTCGAGGACAGCGATCCTCTTGGTGCTCTTAGGCAGAGCCCTGAGGAAGTACTGGGTGCTGAAAGGCCTGTACAGCCTTACTACTACAACGCCCACCTTCTCGCCCTTGGCAACAAGGTATTCTACAACTTCCTTTATGGTATCGGTGACAGAACCCATCGCGATAACCACTCTCTCGGCCTCCGGATCTCCGAAGTAGTCGAAAGGCAGGTAGTGGCGGCCGCAGAGCTCTCCAAGCTCGCCCATATAGCGAGCTACGATGTTAGGAACCTCAGCATAATACTGGTTCCTGGACTCGGTCTCCTGGAAGTAAACGTCTGCGTTCTGGGCTGTGCCCTTGGTTACAGGAGCGTTAGGATTGAGGGCTCTCTTGCGGAAAGCGGCCAGAGCCTTGGTGCTTATCATCTTCTTCAGGCCTTCTTCCGGAAGAACCTCAATCTTCTGGATTTCGTGTGATGTACGGAATCCGTCGAAGAAATGAACGAACGGGATAGAAGACTTGATAGTAGAAAGATGAGCCACGGCAGCCATATCCATAGCTTCCTGAACACTTGCGGAAGCCAGCATCGCAAAGCCGGTCTGGCGGACAGCCATAACGTCCTGCTGGTCTCCGAAAATACTCAGAGCGTGAGTTGCAAGGCTTCTTGCAGTCACGTGGAACACTGCAGGAAGCATCTCTCCCGCAATCTTGTACATGTTAGGGATCATTAGCAGCAATCCCTGTGATGCTGTAAATGTTGAAGTAAGTACACCTGCCTGAAGGGAACCGTGTACGGCTCCGGCGGCACCAGCCTCGCTCTCCATCTCAACCACCTTAACGGTCTCTCCAAAGAGATTCTTGCGTCCGAATGCAGACCATTCGTCCACGTGCTCAGCCATTGGAGAAGAAGGAGTGATAGGATAGATTGCTGCAAGCTCACTGAAAAGATAAGCTACGTGAGCAGCTGCCTGGTTTCCGTCGCAGGTCAGAAACACCTTTTCTTTACTCATGATATTAATAAGTTGTATGCTTTGTTATTGTTCTTTCAAGCGCTCAAAGATAGCAAATTAAAAGGGCTTAAGCAAAGATATTTACTGAATACCGGTAATCTTTGTCTCTGCCGGAGCAAGTTTCTTTGCAAGACCCTGCAGCACAGCTCCAGGACCGAGCTCGATAAACTCGTCCGCACCGTCTGCAACCATCTTTTCTACGATATATGACCACTTGACCGGATTGGTCAGCTGGATAAGAAGGTTCTTCTTGATTTCCTCAGGATCTGTGTGTGGCAGGGCGTCCACATTCTGGTAAACCGGGCAGACCGGCTTCACGATCACTGCCTTCTCGATAGCCTCGGCCAGCTCTACCCTTGCCGGATCCATCAGAGGGGAGTGGAAAGCTCCACCCACCTGCAGAGGAACCACCCTTCCGCCTTTTTCCTTCAGAAGCGCACCGGCAGCCGCAACAGCGTCAATGTCTCCGCTGATCACCACCTGACCGTGGGAGTTGTAATTGGCCGCAACAACCACTCCGGCATCACCCTTAGAGGAAATCTCTGCACAGGCATCTTCAATGACCTTGTCCTCGAGCTTCAGTACAGCAGCCATAGTGGACGGCTTGATCTCGCAGGCCTTCTGCATGGCAAAAGCACGCTTTGCCACCAGCTTCAGACCCTCCTCAAAGCTCAGTGCTCCGGCAGCGGTCAATGCGGAAAACTCTCCCAGAGAGTGTCCTGCCACCATATCGGGATTAAAGCCGGATATTCCAGCCTCAGCCGCCTTCTTCCTGAACTCGCTCTCTGGAGAGCACTCGGAAAGGCACTTTGCCAAAACTACTGAGTGTATAAAAATAGCGGGCTGGGTAACCTTTGTCTGCTTGAGATCCTCTGCGCTGCCCTCAAACATCACGTCTGAGATCCTCCATCCCAAAATATCGTTGGCTCTTTCAAACAAATCATGGGCAAGAGCCTCGTTTTCATAGAGTTCCTTACCCATTCCGGTAAACTGGGCACCCTGGCCCGGAAAAACAAATGCTTTCATATTTTTCTAAAAGGTTTTAGTATTATCCAATTATCTCCGCGATGGACATAGGCAAAAACTACTCCACCCGTGCATCGGGCAAAGATAAGAATTTTATACCTTTGTGCATCGATTTGCCCGGCATATCCAGGGCATTGCATATCCGCCCCCGTAGTTTAACGGATAAAACGATGGATTCCGGTTCCATTGATAGGCGTTCGATTCGCCTCGGGGGTACAAAATCTTTTCTGGATATCTCTTGCATTTCTCAATTCCCCTCTATATTTTTGTACATTATAATGTACTTGAATTATGGTTGTGATTAGTTCTGCCGAGCTACGGAGCAATATGAAAAAGTACCTAGACATTGCCAAACGGGAACAGGTGCTTATTCAGCGTGGTAAAAACGAAACTTTTGTCCTTACCATGCAGAAAGATCCAATTAAGTATGACCTTGAGAGGGCCATAACTGTTGATGAAGTCATCGCAAAAGTGCGCGAAGGACTTACGGAAATGTTTGAAAGAAAAGAAACTATTAGCAGGAGAGAGGATGAGGGTGCTGTTTCTTCCAGAGGTTAGCCAGCAGTTCATTGAACTAGCAGAAATTCTCTACGATAAAGGATATGTGAATTTTCTGGATACAGCACTGGAGTATTCAGCGAGTTTATTCAAAGATATCCAGGCATCTTTGCCAATGAAAGTACATCGTAAAGCGCCAACATGGTTTGACCGTTTTGGTCAGGATATGTTTTATGCGTCGTTCCCTAAGAATAAACACACCACCTGGTATGTCTTCTTCAATGTATATAACGTGAACGGGGATGTTGTTTATCTAGTTCGATATATGAGCAACAACCATGTTATTGCCCAGCATTTGGAACTTGATAGTTAAATACCGCCTTATTGGGCAAAAGGCTTCAGGTCCTTGGCGGCCTCTGCGGCGGTGATTTCCTTTCCGCCGTTGTCAAGGTCGATGAGCTTATAGCGGGTATTGCCCATTCCAAGCTCCTTCATATAGGAGAGCTGCCTCAGTCCGTGACGGGTTTCCATACGCTCCACCATCGCCGCATGCTCTTCCGCCGTCATGGCGTAGATGATGTCCACGCAAGCCTGGTCAACTGCCAGGATGTCCCTGGATGAAAGTATTCCCACGTTTGGAGTAACCACAGGCTCTGCTGCAACGCCCTCGCAGTCGCAGGAAACAGACATGTTGCGCATCACGTTAACGTATGTCACGTGCTTGCCGAAATGGTCTATCGTAGCCTTGGTGGACTCTGTCATCCTTTCCATAAACTCTTCCTCAGCAATGCTCCACTGGTCGTCTGAGCCCTTTACAGTATGTATCCAGGCCTTTCCGACCCTGCCGTCCGCGCAACCGATTCCGATGTTCTTGTTGCTGCCACCGAAGCCTCCCATCGTGTGACCCTTGAAGTGAGTCAGCGCTACCAGAGACTCGTAGTTAAGCATATTCTTTCCTACGGACATCTTGTCAAACCACTTTCCGCCTACCACTGGAATGGTAACGGTATCCTCGGCATCCATAATGTCTACCGGACAGAAAGTCCATCCGTTAACCTCCAGAGTCTTGCGGTGCTGCTCTGTGGTGTAGCGGTCACCCTCATAGTAAGTATTTGTCTCCACGATTGTGGCATCCTTGAGATCCTTCTCCAGAAGGGCCTTCACCCACTCTCTCGGGATGATGTTCGGTCCGTTCTGCTCTCCGGTATGCAGCTTAACGGCCACCTTTCCGGTGATATCCTCGCAAACCTGCTCGTATGCCTTGATCAGTCCTGCCGCGGACAAATCGCGAGTAAAATACACTACAGACTCTTCTCCTGTCCTTTCCTCATACGGCACATACTTGTCGCCGCCAGTTCCTGCCACAGGAGCCTTTGACTCAGCATTCTCTGCCTCTTTGGCCCCTCCGCCGCCACAACCTGCTGCAACAGCGGCACAGAGCATCATTGCTCCAAAACATGTTTTCATATTCATATCTATCTTTCTAATTTTCTAATTATTCTCAGCGATTCCCTACAAAAAAAGTTTTGGCCCGAAACTCAAGACTCTTACTTCTAATAGCTCTTGAACGTTGACCAGTTGGTATTGGTTTCTGCAGTAGCCTGAAGATTCTCAGGCAAGTTTGCGAAGAAGTCGAACCCAGTCCAAGTTTCTATCTGATCTACACTCTTTACGTATGCAGAGTTGGAGTAATCCTGCGAAGTATACTGCTTGTGTTCGAACCAGAATCCGATAGCCAGGGCTCCTGTTATATTTCCTCCGCTTCTCTTAACCTTCAGCAGCACCTTCCAGTAGTAGTTAGGTACTGGAGCTCTCTTGGTATCGTGCTGAGGCTGGATATAACTTATGGTCTCGCTTCCTCCGACCTTGCGGAAACATGCTCCGGTTACAACATATACCGTATCTTTTACAGACTCCCTTACGCCATCCTCCAGCTTGCCCCAGATGTACCCGTTGAAACGGTTCTGGATCTGAGGTGTAGAGTTAGTTGCATAATAGGTTTGGCTCTGCATTGTACTATTGTTGGAACGATCTGCATTCGGGATCTGATGACCTCTTGCATATATGTCAGACGGATCTGCATTAGGCACGCTTACGCCGTAGCTTCCGTCCCATACATTAATCTGTTTTGACTTGGCGATTTGAGGATTGGCCGCCCAAGACTTTCCTCTATCCTCAAAGCTTGCCATCTCCATAGAATCTGGGCTATAAGGTCCAGGAATTGCCTCGCTGCTTCCCATTGTTGACGAATACAACGGATATGCCACCCAGAGGCAGGTATACATGCTGTACTGATACATATATGTGTAGTTGCGGGCATTGCCTGCATACAAGGTGCTTGTAAAGTAGTCTGAGCCGGTCTGGGAAGCCGGAAGCTCAAGCCATCCGTTGATAGTTGAAGAACCGCCCTCGCCTGGCTCCTGGCTAATAGTCAGATCAACGGAAGCCGCACCAGGGTAACTCAGAGTTATAGAGGCCGCTCTCGAATTGGCCCCATTTGCCTGTGCTGCCACATCAAACGTAATGTTATAGCCGTTAACAGTAACGTTTGTTATCCATGTAGCATTGGAAACGGCTGTCAAAGTCTGGCCCGATACAGGACTTGTAATGGTATAAGTAGCGGTCTGCGATCCGCCAGTCTTGCTTACAGACAACGGATTGGCAGAGGTAATATTGATGACAGATGTTGGAGTATCTCCCTCTGATTTATACAGCGCTATTGGCTTCTGGGTAGAAGAGTAGCAGATAAACCTAGGACTGCTCTGATTATATTGCAAAGAAAAAGTATTGTCCGTGGATGGTTTAATCGTTGCGACTCCAGAACTTATGGATATATTCCAAAGGAAGCTGGAGCTTTGCTCAATTAAATTCTTCCCGCTACTGGTATTTTTGTCCCACGCCAAATATTTGCCGTTGTTAGCGTCATCGGATTTGTCGTTCTTAATTGTCCAGGAGCTGCCGCTCTTGGTTATCTTGACTGGAAGCACAGGGCTTGTATTGTTCAGAACAATAGTATTATCCGTCTTGGTAATACTCTCGCTGACATGTATGATTCCGCTCAAAGCTCCCATAGCCACATCGAACCCGGAAGCAGCAATTATATAAGTTCCGTCTGTAAGGCCAGACTGGTTCTGGACGAGCGTATAGGTAATGGTGGTGGAAACTGGAGTTGCATAGCCGCTCATGTTCATTCCGAATCGTGTCATCTTCCCGAGAGTGAAGCTGATAGTATTTGAGAAGGCGGTGGACGGCTTGGTATATGTGTTTTTATCTGTCGAAACTACCACGCTGGAGAAAGATGCGCCCTCAACAGGCATCGCGGTAAAATAGACAGGGAAAGTTCCGTCTGAAGGAACAACTGCATCATCATAAGACAGCGTGAGTTTCTTGACACCATTGGAATATGTTCCGGCATCGTCTCCCGTCAGAATGTAATAGCCGGTAACGAACTTATCAAAAGTTATCTCTACCATCTTTATCTTCTCTCCCGGAACAAGACCCTTGAGAGTCATCTTGTTGACAGTAATCGCGCGATGCAGCATAAACTCCAAAGAAGTAAGGGCTGTGGCTGAAGTAATCTCGTCTGAATACATCGCATCTGCATCCGGATCGTATGAAACAACTCCCGGACTCTGCTCCGCAGGAATCAGAATATTGCCTTTGGAGCTAAAAGACTTGGCAAAACTTGCGCGATAAACGTATTCTGAAGCAGCCTCTGTAGCAAATTCAACCGTAAGGTCGATTCTCTTCATGTCGGCGCTATAGTCAATTTCGGTTATGCTTCCCAAAGTCCCGTTCTCATATATCCTGAAGTATTCGTCATCGCCTTCAGACCAAACATATGAAGCTTTGTCGTCTCCTTCAACCAATGACGTTTTGGTGTCTGCACCCTTGGTAAAAGAAACCTTGACAGTCCTCTTGTAAACCTCCGGCTGAGGTTCAGACTTGTCCTTTGCGCATCCCAGCAGCATCGCTGAGACAGCTGCTATCAAACCTATTTTGCAAAATATTCTTTTCATGGCAGACATTTTAAAAATCACCTTCATCATCGTAATCGTCGTCCGGAATAGTATTAGTACTCTGGGCAATGCAATTTTCTGTGCAAACGGCAAAGACCCTGCACTTTGGAACGGAGTATTTCTCCCGCTCCATTTTGTTAAGGCAAATTAATTTCATCAATTAAAAAATTCTTTTTCCGACCCCAATCACTCAAAATCTGGCCCCGCAAAGTGATGCAAGTTAACAAAAAATTCTTTTGGTTCTTTCTTTTCTCAGCGACAGAAACAAAGAAGTCCGAACCTCAATGGTCCGGACTTCTTACACTACATCAGAACAAGTGTATTATTTAGGGGCATTTGCTCCTGCTTGAGCTATATAAAGAAGAACTTCCTCTGAATTCTGCCAAACACCATTAACTTTATTATAGCAATAGAACATTTGCATTCTTCCACTTCTAATACTTGTAGAAGTATTCGCCGGCAGAGTAATTACAAGTGTTCCAGTATTTCCAGAAACTGAATTGTTGGTGGTAAGAGGAATATCATATGTAGAAACAGGACCTGACTGAGGCTGGATCTCTCCGTCAGCTGCCGGATACTTGATCTCGTAAGTAACTGTATAGGTACCGCCTGCTGCTGGGAGATACATTGTGTTGCCGACATAAACATTTGGTTCATATCCAGATGGGGTGTTCACGCCAGAGGTGAAACGGAATTCAGGAACCGGAACAATTAGCGGATCACCTTCGCCAGTGCCTTCAAGTTTGTAGATTGCCAACGCTTCTGAAGCCAAGAAGGCATTGTCCATAAAGAATTCTTTATTATTATGATGATAACTCAGATACTTAAATCGGCTCGCAGTATTATACGGGGTCATAAAGGCTTCGCCGTTTTCTTCCAGATGAACTTCCCAGCTAATGCCCTTCTCAGTCTCAGTAGAAGAACAGTTATACAAATAAGTCCACTGGCTATAGTTGGAGCTAGGAGAAGAAGTTATCAAGGCGCCAATATACTTGTTGGCATACTCTCCATTCTTGCACTCAAGCATAACAGTATTCTTGCCGCTACCTTTCTTCAAAGTGAACACCTGAACATCATCGCCAGGATTCTCAATAGTAGCTTTGTCTGAACTCTTTACGATATCAGCCTCTTTTCTCCAAGGGTAAGACCACATTTCTGTTGCCATTGCCTTGTCGTAAACGGTTGACGCAATCACGAACTCAGAGCCTGCGGTAAGTTCTGAATAATCGGTAACCAGTCTATACATCAGAGGTTCTGGATCAATGCCGCTCATATTAAGAGTAAAGGATGCAACTCTTCCAACTTGGAAATTACCCTTGCCTGAAGGGAAGTTCACAACCTTTGTGTAAACTCCTGCATCTGTCTTAACCTTTACAGTAAGTGTCTTACCTTCCAGATTTACAGGAAGAACAGAGAACCAGAACACCTTGCTAGCATTGCTCTCTGCTGATATCTTAGAAGCATTGATAGTCAGATACTTTTTCTGCTCAAAACCTCCGGTGTAATAAGGATTTTCAGGATACATTGAATTTCCTGTCATATATTCGGTAGAAGAAAGCTCAATGCTCTTGATAGTAACATTCTCCGGGAAATTTTTGAGCATGAATTTGCCGTATGCAGCAATATGTTCAAATTTGAGAGATATGTTCTCTGGCATTTCGCTTGCAACTATAGGATCCTCAAGGGAAGAAAACAGAATATGGGCATTCTCATCAACGGATGTCATAGTAGGAGTCTGTTCTGATGGAACCGCAAAACCAAGTCCATAACCGCCACAGTTTCCAGTGTATGCAGATGCAGGACTAACAGCCTTAAGCCAAAGCTGGGTATCATCTGAAGGAAGCCCTGATATCTCAGCATCAAAAGAGGCCGTCTTACCATCTCCTGACGGTACTACAGTAGCTTCATCAGACCAGTTTTCATTCAAATTGAATATAATTTTAACTTTCTGACTTGCAGACCATACGGTTGGATAGCCCTCAGAAGTCTTGTCACCAAAATAAGTCTTTGTTGAAGGATCCTGGGTCTGAGCATTGAAACGGATTTTAACCGCCTGCCTTTCCTGCTCTTTTGCAAGAGGAGAACTATCCTTGCTGCAGCTGATGAATGAAGTTGCAATCAATGCAATTGCTGCGAATAAACTGAAATACTTTCTCACTTTAATTTCCTCCTCTGATTTTAAAGATCACCCCAGTCCTCTTCTGGTGAAGGGTCAACCTCGTCGCCTGAGCTCATTGTGGCGATAGTGCCCTCTAATTTAACGGAATACACTTTGCAAAAAGGCTTGGCATATTCCTCTCTCTTGTTTGTAATCATAATTGTTATACGTATAATAATATATTTTTCAACTAGAATTCTTCGCAGAAAATCGCGAAAAAGCGGCGCAAAGTTTAGAATAAAAGTCCAAAAAAGCAAGAGCTCGGCGCAATACCGAGCTCTATTCCATTTAAAAATCTCAAAAAGAGGTAAGTTAGTTCTCGTAGGTTACATCGATATTGTAAGCCTTAACTCCACTGTAAATGTTAGTAACAATTATTGTTAAAACTTTTCCTGTTTCTACTGTCGTTGAACTAACAGTCACATCAGGCGTACCCCAAAGTGATCCGCTTCCTACAGCAGTGTCACCTACCTTCAAGGTTATTAAGCCATCCGTATCATCGTCAACTCCGCCCAATTTGATAGATAGACTCTTAATTTTTGCAGATCTCTCAAGCGTCGTGGTAAATGTTATTGAGCCGGCAGCCCAATGCTCATCGCCAATAATGCTGAAATCAGTCTCCTGATCATAATCAGGGTTCTGAGTAGTGGTAATAGTCCAAGTATTTCCCTGGCTATCATTACCCGTAACTGTAGCTGCATTAATCTTGGTGCGACCGGTTCCGCTGCCAAATTGAATCGTTGCTGTCTTTTCAACAAGAGGCATTTCGATAGTGAATGAAGCAACCCTTCCGGCCTGGAAATTACCTTTTCCTGAAGGGAAAGTGATGGTCTTAACATAATCCCCTACATTGGTGTGTACAGTAACTTTCAGGTTCTTGCCCTGCAGATCAACAGGCTTAACAGCAAACCAGAAAACTTTGCTTGCATTGCTCTCGGCAGATATCGCTGAGACATTAAGGCTAATAGTCTTAGAAGCGGTTTTATCTGCATAAGTTCCAGTTGCAGGATAGAAATAAACACTTCCTGCAATATTCTCGTCTGCCTCAAGGTCAATGCCAGAGATTGTTACATCCTCAGGGAAATCTTTGAGTGTAAATCTTCCGTAAGCCGCAATGTGAGAGAAAGAAAGAGATACATTATCAGGGAAAGTAGTAAATGTTGCAGACTTGGCGGCCATAATGTGAGCAGCTTCATCTACAGAGCTCATGGTCGGAGTCTGAGTTGCAGGAAATACAACTTCAACTCGACTAGATGCAGCTTCCCAGGAACTAGCGGCTACAGCTGGGCTGAGAGCATAGAACACATAGTTTCCACTGCCATCATCTGTGACCTCAGCATTGAAAGTAGCAGTCTTGCCGTCTGCAGAAGGAGTTACATCTGCCTGAACGGCATTGGCATAGTTAAGAGCAACGCTAACCTTCTGGGTTGAAGTCCAAATAGTTGGATAACCTGACGAAGTCTTGTCACCGAATTGAGTCTTAGTAGCTGGGTTAGAAGATTTAGCAATGAAGGTTACCTTTTTGGCTATAGAATCTGAAAGATTCTCCACATCTTCATTTTTGCTGCAACTTGCCACTGTCAATCCAGCAACGGCTGCAAGGCATATAAAACTAAAGAACTTATTCATTTTCATTCCTCCTGTATTTTTATGGTGAAGTGTCTACCTCGCCACCAGAACTCATAGCAACGCTGGCGGAAAAGTGACACAAAGTTAAAGAAGAATCAAATAAAATTGCTAATCACAGAAAAACAAAAAAACGGGCAGGATATTGTCCTGCCCGACCTAAAAGTACTACTCTAATTATAATACGAATGCTGCGCTTTTGAATTGAAAGTATTTGTTATTACCACTTGTAGTTACATTGTACGTAATCTTGTAGTAGCAGTTGCTCCAGTCTTGTCCACTCGGTTTAGTCACCGTAACAGATCCATTTGCAACAAACGTAGGATTTGCTGTGTAAACAGGATTAGAGAAGTCTGCATTCTTTGAGATAACAACAGTCATCGAATGAACAGTGGTGTTAGAGATACTACCATGAGAAATAACAATAGAATTGAAATCTTGCTCAAGAGCAGTTGTACTATAAATAGTTCTATCTACATTATTAAGATTTTTCCCACCTATTCTCCAAGGAGACATAGTGGTATTACCCATTACTTTCCAAGAGATATCTCCTTGAGTAATAGCTGATTCAGTATCATAACCGCTGCTTCCACCAGTAATTGTACCGCTAAGAGTATAACCGGAAACGAATGTTGCTGAAATTTCAACATCTGATGTCCCAACAGTGAAGGTTGCAACAGCAGTGTTGCCGCTAACTGTAGCGCCAGTTACATACCATGAGGAGAATGCGGAACCGGAAGCTGCAGTAGCAGTCAGAGTAACTACCTTGCCTTCCAGAACCTTAGTGCCAGAAGCTATCTCGTCTCCATCAACGGTAACAACGAAGGAACCTCCAGTCAGTGGCTGGGTGTAGGTAATGGTATGTTTAACTTCTGCTACCAATGGATCACCGGAACCGGTGCCTTCAAGCTTGTAGATGGCAACATCCTGCTGACCTGAAGCATAGCAAGCAAAAAGTTTCGCGCCATTGTTGAATCTCAGAATGTTGCTTGAATACTGCTTGGCGGATAACTCCGCTACACCATCACTGCCAAGAATTACGCCGAATGAAGTATTGTCACCTTTTGTGCTAGAGGTCTTCAAATAATTGCCCCCATTAGCAGAACCAATATAATAGTCCTCAACAAGGATACCTCCGTTGTTGCCTTTGAATGCAACGGTATTTGTTATCGTGCCTGCCTCAAGGAGGAATGTCTGAACGGCATCACCAGGGTTGACAACAGTGTTTGTACCCTTGGTTATAGCAGCGGCAGCTCTGTTATTACCATTGTCGGTAGTGCCAAGAGCATAATCTGCTTCATTTGCTACAATGATAACCTCAGAATTAGCGGTAAGCTCGTCATAGCTGGTAACAAGTGTATAAATCTTGTCAGCAGCTGGAGTGATTCCATTGAAGTCGATGTTGAAGGCTGCAACCTTTCCAGCCTGGAAATTGCCCTTGCCGGAAGGGAAAGTGATGGTCTTTACGTAATCGCCTCCATCGGTATGAACGGTGACTTTCAGGTTCTTGCCCTGCAGGTCAACTGGCTTGATTCCAAACCAGAACACCTTGCTTGCATTGCTCTCGGCAGAAATCGCTGAGGCGCTAATGCTAACGGTCTTTGCTGCAGAATTGTCTGCATACTCGCCGGTCTCAGGATAGAAGTAAACTCTTCCAACAATGTTCTCGTCTGCGGTAAGATCAACGCCTGTGATAGTAACTGTCTCAGGGAAGTTCTTGAGCATGAACTTTCCGTATGCTGCAATATGAGAGAAAGTCAAAGAAACTGAAGACTCTTCTGAAGGGAATTCGGTAAATGTAGCGGACTTGGCTGCCATAATATGAGCTTTCTCGTCAACAGAACCCATTGTAGGTGCCTGATTTGCCGGGAAGTCTACCTGAACGCTCTGATAACTTGCGTTCCAGGAAATAGCGTCAACGGCTGGACTGAGAGCGTAGAAAACATAATTACCGCTTTCGTCATCATTAACTGTTACGGTGAAAGTAGCGGTCTTGCCATCTGCAGAAGGAGTTACAGTAGCCTGCTTTGCATTGGCAAAATTAAGAGCTATGCTAACCTTCTGGTTGCTTGTCCATACAGTTGGATAACCAGCGGAGGTCTTGTCTCCAAAAATGGTCTTGGTGTCTGGATCGGCAGATTTAGCGCTGAAGCTGACCTTCTTTACAGGGGATGTAGGAAGGTTCTCTTCTATTTCATTTTTGCTGCAGCTAACCAATGTCATGGCAGCAATGGCAGCAAGGCATAAATAATTAAAGAACTTTTTCATTTTCATTCCTCCATAATTTTAAAGATCACCCCAGTCGTCTTCTGGTGAAGGGTCAACTTCATCGCCAGAGCTCATAGTAGCAATGGCGCCTTCCAATTTCACGGAATATACCTTGCAGAACGGTGCAACGTATTCCTTTTCCTTGTCAAAATTGAACTGCATTTTTAATAATATGTATTGTTAATATTTATCCTTTAGCCGAAAATCGGGCAAAGTTTTGGAAAAATTTCCCGAAAAAGCAAGAGAGAACCCCATATATCTGGGGGCTGATACATTTTTGTCTCAGCTATGTATCCACCTCAATGAAAAAAGCAGGCAGGTATATACGCAAAAGAAAGAGCCCGGAATTGCCGGGCTCTTATCAATCCTTTCAAATAATCTGCTAGTTAGTAGTCTTAACGTAAACAGAGAACGTCTGATCTTTGATGTTATTGTTTATAGACGTATAACATCTCCAGTCCTGATTGTTATAAACTCCAATATAACGGCTAGTAGCTGTATTGACAAGATAGCCGGAAGATCCGTCTATTGTAAAGGTTTTGTTTGCATTTGTTCCAACCCTAACACCATTATTTGTTGCTGTACAATACAGCCAGGTGCTCTTGGCGGCATTTGCATAGAAGGTATAGCTTCCACCGCTTACACCAGCAACCCACTGCAAGTTAGCGGCTGGATCAGAAGCCAGTTTGTTGCCAGAAACGGAAATGGCAACTGCGGCAGGAGCAGAACCAGTGCCATTATCATTGCTCATTGCATAAGCATCATCTCTTACCAGGACAAATACATCTCCGTCTGCAAGTTGTGACAAGCTCTTCTTTACCCAGGAAACAGTAGCTGAACTTGAGGTGAAAGATGCAACAATGGTAACATCAGAATTTCCCATAGTAAATGTAGCATTTGCCGTGTTTCCACTTACGGTCGCTCCGGAAACAGTCCAACTTGTGAAGTTGTAACCAGAAGCTGCTGTTGCATTAAGTGTGACAACTGTACCTTCCATAACCTCAGTTCCTGAAGTAATGGCAGAACCATTGACCTTTACGGTGAATGAGCCTCCAGCTGATGGCTGAGTAAATGTAACAGCATGTGCAGTAGGAGTATGGGCTTGGGTAATGGTAATGCCATCGGTAGACCAAACCTTTATCTGGTCATTGTTGTTATACCATGCTATAGTTCCCACTGCAGTAATAACATCTCCTTCGGCAAGTCCGGAAGGAACTCCTGCGGCAGCATAAACCACATATGTATTGCTTCCATTCTTGACAGAAATGTTCTTATCGTTAATTCCGGTCACCTCAAGGTCATTAACCTGAACATATGCACTCTGATATGTACTGAGATTCCCAACAAGCTGAGAGAGAGTCATTACCTGAGGAGCTACCGTTGCCTGCGAACCGGTAAAGTTGGCAGTCAGGGCTGTGATTTCAGCACAATTGTGGTACATCGTAGCTGTTACGGTTATTGGACCTGTCAATGCCTGACCCTGTAGCAAACCATGATCTGTTACAAAAACCAATGTAGAACCTGTAGCGTCTTTGATTACTGCATTCTTTGTATCAGGAACAAATGAAATTACTGCATTGGTAAGAGTTCCGGAATAATCACCTGCAGTAGCTGCCAGAGCGTTGAGTTGGGCAACTGTGGTGAAATCTGAACCAGGAGTGCTTACTTCACACTCTTTCTCTGCGATATCACTCATGTTATAACCTGGAGCTCCGGCAAATGCCTTGACTGTGCAAGTTTCAGTGATTGTAAACGGCTCAGTATATTCCTGAGTAGTTCCGATAGGATTACCTTCATCATCGATACCAGGAGTAGTTCCATCAGTGGTATAGCCGATTCTTGCACCTGATGCGGAGCAAGTGATGGTAACGGTATTCGTTGAAGAATTGAACGATATTTCTGGACTTGGACACTTAGGATCATCAATCAGAGATGAACCTTCGCCACTGCCCTCGAGAACATACAAAGCAACTTCTGCCTTCACAGAACTTGTTGAAGCATAGCAAGAGAATAAAGGTGGGTTGCCGCCGTTATATCTCATAACATTGCGAGAATACTGTTTAGCGTCCAATATAGTATAGCCATCCTCAATTGATACGCCGAATGAAGTGTTGTCACCAATCTCGGCAAAACTTCTCAGATAGTTATTATTAGAAGCAGCAGAACCTATATACTTGTCTGCCTGGTCTCCGTTTTCGCACTTGAAAGCTACTGTGTTCTCTATTGTACCGGCTTCAAGTACAAATATCTGAACAGCGTCACCAGGGTTGGTGATGGTCTCAAGGTCTTCGCTCTTGTCAACGCTGGTAGTTCCTCTGTTGTTGCTGTTCTGGGTTGTGCTCATTGCCACCTCGTCATCCTGAGCTACAATGATTGCCTTAGCGCCAGGAAGCAGCTGCTTCTTGTCGGTGAGCAGCTTGTAAACCTGATCCTCGCCAGGAGTGATGCCTGACATGTTAACTGTGAAGGCAGCAACTCTGCCAGCCTGGAAGTTACCCTTTCCGGAAGGGAAAGTGATGGTCTTGGCATAAACTCCAGCGTCTGTGTGAACAGCAATCTTAAGAGTCTTGCCTTCCAGGTTAACAGGCTTGAATGAGAACCAGAAATCGGTAGTGTTGTTCTTGTCAATCTCAAGTTCGTCAACATTCAAGGTTACGGACTTTCCGGCTGAATTGGCTACAAGACTGCCGTCTGCAGGGTAAAAATAGAATCTACCAGAGACTTCTTCCTCAGCAACAAGTTCAATGCTGTTAATAGTTACAGTCTCTGGAAGGTTCCTGAACTGGAATTTTCCATAAGCAGCAAGGTGAGAAAACGTCAGAGTAACAGGAGTTGTCTCTTCTGGGAACTCGTTAAATGTAGCAGATTTAGCTGCCATGATATGAGCTTTCTCTTCAACAGACTTTAGGGTAGGCTTTTGTGTTGCGGGGAAATCTATCTGAATGCTCGCATGACTATCATCAACCGAAATCACAGAGGCAGCAGGGCTCACTGAATAAAATACATAAGGGCTCGTGGCCATAGTATCGGCAAATGTCGCAGTAAAAGTTGCTGTCTTTCCATCACTGGACGGAGTTACTTTAGCGTCCATTGATTTCTTGAAGTTAAGAGAAATCTTAACTTTTTCATTGGCAGTCCAGACGGTTGGATAACCAGCATCTGTCTTGTCGCCGAAAGCGGTCTTGGTGGAAGGATTCGCTGATTTTGCGCTGAAATGAACCTTCTTAACAGAAGTTTCAGGAAGGTTTTCGGCGTCGTTTTTGCTGCAGGCAACCAATGTCATGGAAGCAATGGCAGCAAGGCATAAGAAATTAAAGATCTTTTTCATTTTCAATCCTCCTAAATTTTACAAATCACCCCAGTCTTCCTCTGGTGAAGGGTCTACCTCGTCGCCAGAACTCATAGTAGTAATGGCGCCTTCCAAATTAACAGAATACACTTTGCACCATGGAGCAATGTATTCTTTTTCATCAGTGAATTTGAATTGCATGGTATTGAGTTTTGTTAATAATTATTGTCTTTGACAGGTGAAATATGGCCTGGAAATGGAAGTGGCGCATATTTGGGACAAATTTACTAAATAAAACAATACGTCCTGCAGAATCGCGGAGAAAAAAGAATAAATATTATTTAAGGTTTTTAAGGTAAATGTCTAGCGGATGTAGACGAAGATGTAGTACATCATCATGCCGGAGGCGATGAGCTTTAGGCCGGTGCCGCAGAGGAAGCCGGCGAAGGCGCCAAGGGCTGGGACGATGGATTGGCCGGCGGTTTTTTGGCCGAAGATGATTTCGCAGAGGAAAGCGCCAAGCATAGGGCCAAGGACGATGCCAAGAGGGCCGAAGAAAAGCAGGCCGATGAGAAGGCCGGCAAGGGCGCCACGTGAGGCGTAGACGCTGCCGCCAGATTTCTTTGTGAGGTAGGATGGAACAAGGTAGTCCAGAACGGTTACCACGGCAGTAATGACGCACCAGATAATCAGAAGACGGGTGGACATAGGTTCCCCGGAAGAGTTGGTGCCATGACCCCAGATGTAGAGAACCAGCATTCCAGCCCAGGAAATAGGAGGGCCGGGAATGACAGGCAGGACGCAGCCGATGATGCCTATGATTCCGAGGAAGATTGCCAGGGTTATGATTATGACACTAACCATCTAATCTCTGCCTTTGTAAGGATAATCCTTGAGGTTTATGTTGCACCAGGCATCGATGAGCTCGTTGTCTTTGGAGTTGAGGGCTTTTTTGTAGAGGTCCCTTATTATTGGGAGGAAGTTAAGACTTCTTCCTTCGCGGAAGGAACTTGTGCCAACATCTGTTGTGCCACCCCAGCTGTAGTACATTTCCCGGGTGGTGGAACAGATTCTGGCAAAGGAGCCGGTATAAGGCTTGAGGTCTTTATCGGTGAGGTGGAGGTAGAAATCAAGCTGCTCCTCTGTGCACTCAGCGAGCTGCTCGTCGCCAGCTTTCATCTTGGGATCTGCTACATAGACGGTTATGCCATCTTTGAAGACATAAGGCTCGTAATAACCGGCCGTGTACATGGCTTCATAGACAACACCCCTGACGGCAAACTGGGCACCACTCTGCCAGCGGATGAAGCGGAGGAGAGTGTTGGTGTACTGGTAATCCAGGCTGTGGACGGTTTTCCAGCAGGCGGAAATGGTCCAATAGGCAAGCTGCTCTGCAGTTGGCATAAGGAGATAGACACGGCCTTTCTTGGGTTTGCCGGTCTTGACGTCCTTGCTGGTGTAATAGGTATACTCCTTAACAGGATAGCCCTCCCAACCAGGAACGTCATAATGGGTGGTAACATATTCCTCAGCCATGTAGGCAGCCTTTAGGACAACCTCACAACGCTGGATAAGGGTCTGGAGGCTGTCTTTGACATATTGCTTTACGATTTTGTCCTTGAAAGGATTAAGCTTTCTGAGGGTCTCGACCTTCTCTCCGTTGGAGGCGAGGAGATCCTTGCTGGACTGGGCGGTATTTGACTGGGCGTTTGCAGTGGTTGCAAATGCAGTCAGCAGGCAAAGAGTTGCAGCTATGAGGATATGTTTGCCAGGGGTTATCATTACGTTTTTTTACGTCTTATTGTACGTCTTATTGTACGTCTTATTGTTTGCCTAGTTGTTATTTATCCTTCTGAGGATTGTTATTTATCCTTCTGAGGGTTGTTGGGGTTGTCCCTGTTGTAAATCATCACAGGGCCGTCATTGTCCTTGTCAATCTCCATCTGATGGCGGCCTTCTTCGTCAAGGGCTTTGCGGCGGGCCTCTTCGTCTAGAGGTTCATTAGGATCCTGGTGCTGCTCCTTTTCCCTTCTTTCCCTTTCCAGGCGTTCCTGGTCTTCCTGCCTGATCTTCTGGGTGATAGAGCTGGAGATGGCCAGGATCTCCTTATAGGAATCGGAGAAGAAATCACGGGTCTGGTTATAGGAAGGGAAGCGCTGTTTTCTCAGTTTACCTCTGGTGGAAGGATGAACCTTGCGGGTGGTAAGTTCGCTTCTGGACTTGATAAGCTGGTCTTCTCTCCAGTTGAAATCCCTGAGGCGCATCTTTTCCTGAGGGAGCTTGTATGTAGGGGTGACGTCGCTCTTTACGTTTTCTATGTAACGGACACGCTCGATGGTCTGGTTGGCAAGCTTGGCGGTGAGCATGCGGCACTCCTTCTGGTTCAGAAGGGTGATGACGCTGTCTCTCTCCGCAAGGAATATCATGGCCTGGACGCCACCCAGGGCATCGAAGCGGTAAACATCGTTATCCTTGAAGTAGGCAACCATTTCCGTACTCTTGATCTGATGGAAATGGATGGAGTCCTCCTTTGAAATGATGAAGGCGTTTTCTATGAGGTTGGCCTTGTAGATCTCGTTGTTGCGGATGGAAAGCTGGATGCTGTCCGAGGTGAACTGGGTCTTCTCCTCGTTCCAGAGTATAGGGTTGCGGTAGAAGCGGGCGATACTGTCTATTGTGGTGTATATCAAGGAGTCGCAACGGCCCCTAAGGTCGCTTCTGAAAAGCTTTACCTTATGGTGGACACTCAGGAAAGTAACCGCAGTGGTATCCGGCGGAGCTATGCTGTCAGTCTTTATGCTCAGCGAATCGGCCGCAAGGGAATCTATTGCAGTGTTCAGGGAATCGGTTTGTCCCGGGACCAGAGGCCGGGAGCGGTCAAGCTGCTTGTCGAGCGCAGCCTGGTCGAACTTAGGCTCTGTATCAGGATTTGATTCCGGATTTTCCTTTTTCTTTTTTGGAGGAGGCAGGATCTTGCCCATATTCTCCTTGTTGCGCTTGTAGGCATCGAGGTAAGCCTTGTTCTGGCGGTTGATCTCATCCATAGGATCGGTGTCGGCCAGTTGCCTGCGCTGCTTTGCCTGGGCAACCTCGCTGCTATCCACCTGGTTCATCGGGATCTGCCACATCTTCAGGGTATCACCAGCAATGAACAGGGTATCACGCTTGTAGATAGGCTGGTTGGTGAGGGTGTCGATACCGGTCTTCTCCTCGGAGTACATACCTGCGGCGGCATTTTCAGTCATGTAGAGAAGCATCGGGCGCTGGACATAGACACCCTTGTCTCCCATAATGATGGCACTCTGGGCCTGGTCCCTGACCTGGACGTTGTCGTAAAGTTCGGCATTGCCGCTCTCGCGGTGATAATCTATCCAGCCTGCCCAGAGTTCCTGGTCCTGGGTGGCGATGTAATTGTCTGTCTTCAGGATAAGGGTCTTGCTCTTGGTGGCGTACTCCATGTTGTTGGAGAAGAGAGTGTCCCTGCCTTTCCAGGCCACGGTATTCTCCCCGAACATCGCAACTTCCTGGTTGGAATGGTATTCCACCATCTCGGACTTGAGGAAGATGGAGTCTGAATACATGTTGACGTCGTCGTTGAACATGAACATCTTCTCGGCCGAATCATAGATTCCCTCAAGGCCTTCAACGATGTCTCCCTTGGCGGAACGCATGGCACCTCCGTTATAGAAAGTGGCCACGCTGTCTGCGGTGTTGTAGTCCAGGAAGCGGGTCTTCAGCTGGTCTCCCTTCTTGTTGTAGAGCTTTACCTCAGTACCACGGAACTGGACGATATTGTCATCAGCGATGTAGGTAGCGAAATCGCTGACCAGATAAGTGTCATTCTGGATGATCTGCACGTGCCCCATCGCGTCAATGACGTTGGCATTGACATCCCAGGCGGCACTGTCGCAGAGAAGATAAGTGTTGTTGTGAAGGAAACGTGCCGGGCCCATCACAATCCTGAAAGGCGATCCTCCTATCTCGGTGAGCTTGATGGACTTGGCCTCGATCAGGCGCACAAGGCTGTCGCGATCCTGGCCTAAATCCTGCGCGGTGGCTGAGGATGACGCCAGAAAGAGGAAGAGAACGGATAAGAAAGCACCGCAGAGGGCTTTTCCTCTGCGATTACAAATTGCTCTTATGACTCTTCCGGAAAACATAACGGGTTATTTCCCCTATTTGGCTTCCTTGATCCAGCCCTTGCTCTCGAACGGACAATCGCGGAACATCTCGTCTATGCGGATGAAGGTGGTCTTCTGCTTTTCCTCAACAAACTTCTTGAGGGCTTCCTGCTGCTTGATGTTCTGGGCGAAATTCTGGACAACCACGAAGTCGCGGTCCACGTCTGCGGTATGGGACGGGATGATTTCCTCCAGACGGATGATCTTGAAGATGGTCTGGCCTCTTCCCTCGTTGTCCTGGCTCTCGAACGGAGCGGAGATGTCTCCGATCTTCATATCCTTAAGCACCGCATAGTCAGATGGTTTGAGCATATCCTTCTCAAAGAAGGTGCTGCCTGTGTTCTCATCTACCATCTGGCCGCCGTTGAGGTAGGACTTAGGGTCCTGGGAGAACATCCTGGCTGCCCTTTCAAAAGTCATGGTGTCGGTCAGGATGGCCGTGCGGATACTGTCCAGACGGGTAAAGCACCTTTCCTGCTCAGCAGTAGTAAACTTTGGCTTGAGGAGGATGTGGCGGGCGTTGAACATATCGCCGTTCTTCTCTATCATCTGAATCAGGTGGAATCCGTCCGGGGTTTCCACGATCTGGGAAATCTGTCCTTCCTTAAGGCTGACGGCGGCGTCTGAGAAAGCCGGCCAGTACATGGCCTTTGGAGCCATTCCCAACTCTCCGCCTCTGATGGCGGTCTCCTTGTCGTCTGAGTAAAGTGCTGCAAGTGAAGAGAATCTCTCTCCGTTAAGCACCCTCTGGCGGAACTCCAGAAGTCTCTCCTTAACCGCCATGACAGCATCTTCCTTGTTCGGATAGAGAACTATGTGACGCAGACGGTACTGGGTCGAAATCATAGGAAGGGAATCCTTGTCCACCTTCTTGTAGAAACGGCGCACCTCGCTTGGAGTCAGGTTAGGGACCTTGTTGATGATTTCCCTCTGCTCCTGCTGGATGAGGCTCTGTTCGCCGAGGATATTCCTCCAGTCTTCCTTCAGGCGGAAGAGTGGCTTCTTGAAGTAAGCCTCGGTCTGCTCCTGGCCTCCCATACGGTAGAGGACATTGTCTACCCTCTCCTGAAGCTGAACCTCCACCATATCTGAAGCAATGGTCAGGGAGTCCAGCTTTGCCTGATTGAGGAAAAGCTTCTGCTGGAGGGTCTGCTCCAGGATATTGCACCTCATCTTCTTCTCGTCTGTAGGCGCCACTCCGCTGGCCAGCATCAGCTGAACCTGCTCCTCTATCTGGGAGAGCAATATGGATTCGTTGCCGATAAGGGCTACCGTCTTGTCTATGAGTCCGTTCTTGTAAACCTGGGCTTTAGCCGATGAAAGCGTAAGCACCAGTATAGCTGCAACAACTGCAGAAAATCTTCTAAGGAACATCTGTTATAATTTTTTCAACTTTTTCATTAAAGCCCGCGGCTGTAGTTAGGAGCCTCACGGGTGATGGTCACGTCGTGAGGATGGTTCTCCCGCACTCCTGCGGAGGTGATTCTCACGAACTTGGACTTGCGGAGAGCCTCAATGTCCTTTGCTCCGCAATATCCCATTCCGGCCCTCAGTCCGCCAGCCAGCTGGTAGATGACCTCGCCTAGGTTACCCTTGTAAGGCACCTGGGCAACGATTCCTTCCGGAACCAGTTTCTTGATGTCATCTTCGGTATCCTGGAAGTAGCGGTCCTTGCTGCCCTGCTGCATGGCTTCCAGAGATCCCATTCCGCGGTATGACTTGAACTTACGTCCGTTGAGGATGATGGTCTCGCCCGGAGATTCCTCCACTCCTGCAAACAAAGACCCTGCCATTATGGTGCTTGCTCCGGCGGCAAGAGCCTTTACGATATCTCCGGAATAGCGGATTCCTCCATCGGCGATCACCGGAACTCCCGTTCCCTTGAGGGCGTCAGAAGCCAGCATCACTGCCGTAAGCTGCGGAACTCCAACTCCCGCCACAACTCTGGTGGTGCAGATGGAACCTGGGCCGATTCCCACCTTGACAGCATCCACGCCGCAATCCGCCAGAGCCTTCGCTCCCTCTGCGGTAGCCACGTTTCCGGCTACTATCTGAAGGCCAGGGAAGGCTTCCCTTACGGTCTTGACGGTCTTCAAAACTCCCTCTGAATGGCCGTGGGCGGTATCTATCACGATAGCGTCCACACCTGCCTCCTTAAGCATCGCCACCCTGTCTGCCACGTCTGCGGTCACACCCACTGCGGCAGCCGTCATCAGGCGTCCCATGGAGTCCTTGCTGGCGTTAGGGTTATCCTTGATCTTGGTTATGTCCTTGTAGGTAATCAGTCCCACCAGTACTCCCTGCTTGTTAACCACAGGAAGTTTCTCTATCCTGTACTTCTGCAGCAGGCGGGTTGCCTCCGCCAGGTCGGTACGGGTAGTGGTTACCAGGTTCTCGCAGGTCATCACCTTATGGATAGGAGTCTTCTTGTTGGAGACAAAGCGAAGGTCTCGGTTAGTCACGATTCCTATGAGCTTCTGGTCTGCGCCAACTACCGGGATTCCACCAATGTGATTGTCCGCCATAAGTTTGAGGGCATCAGCCACCAAGGCGTCAGGAGAAATCGTCACAGGATCGAATATCATTCCGTTCTCGGCCCTCTTCACCCGGCGTACCTGGTCTGCCTGAACCTCGATCGGCATGTTCTTGTGGATGACTCCGATGCCACCCTCACGGGCAATGGCGATTGCCATCTTGTAATCCGTAACGGTGTCCATCGCCGATGAAACTATAGGCACCTGCAAAGTGATCTCCCTTGTAAACTTGGAAGCAATGTTCACATCCCTCGGCAACACGTTAGAGCGAGCCGGTACAAGCAGTACGTCGTCGAACGTCAGACCTTCGAATGCAATCTGGTCTCCTGGATTGTTGTTAATGACTTTCTTCTGCATAGGACAAACCGTTTGATTACCTTAAACAATAATTTGGCGAATATACTCATTTCTGCCCAAATGCCCAAATTCAACTTTTAGTTGAAACTTAAAGCCCGAGGTAAAATGTCAGCCCATGCGTTTGCGGAGCATGGCCAGGAGTTCCTGATAACGGATCAGGCCCCAGCCCTTTTGGAGCGGAGAGAGATATCGCGGAGGAACCTCACCAGCAAAGCGGTCTATGTAAATGTCAGGCCTGAGACGGCCTATGAAATCTGCCATGAAATCCAGATACTCTTCCAGCGTGAACTCGTGGAAATCTTCCCTGTGGGCGGCAAACTCTTTCTCCATCCTTGTGCCGCGAATGATCTGCAACTGATGGAATTTGACTGCCGTCACGGGCAGGGTGTTGATAATCTGAGCCTCGTCCATCATCATGCTCAGCGATTCTCCCGGGAGCCCGAATATGAAGTGAGCGCACTGCGTCAGTCCCCTGCGGGAGGTCTCCTCCACCGCCTTTCGGGCACACTCGAAGTCATGTCCGCGGCCTATTCTCTCCAGAGTCTTGTTGTAGCAGCTCTCAATCCCGTATTCGACAATCACGATTTTTCCCGAATCCTGGATGCTCTGCAGAAGATCCAGCTTTTCGGAATCCACGCAGTCCGGGCGGGTTCCTACCACGATGCCTTCTATCAGAGGATGAGAAAGTGCCGTGGCATAAAGTTCCCGAAGCTTTTCCACCGGAGCATAGGTGTTGCTATATGGCTGGAAATACGCAATGTACCTCTGGGCGTGCCGGTAACGCACCGTATGAAACTCAATGCCCTCGTCTATCTGCTGGAACAGCGGCTTGTCCGGAGTGCAGTAATTCGGATGAAAGGCATCGTTGAGGCAGAAAGAACATCCCCCCACTCCCTTTGTCCCGTCCCGGTTCGGGCAGGTAAAGCCAGCATCCACGACCACCTTCTGCAGCCGCGCCCCGTACTTCTTACGGAAATAGTCCACAAACGAATTCAACTCTGCCATCGCCGAACAACAGACTCAAGGAGTCGGAATAAAGCGGCAGTCTATGCCGTCTTTTGTAACCTTAATGACTTCATAGCCGGAATAACCGCGGTCCAGGGGCATCCCAACCGGTCCGGCCGTCACGAAGCGGATACCTTCAACTGTCGTGTCATAGTCCATGTGAGTATGCCCGGCGAAGACCGCATCCACACCGTACTTCTTGAAAAGGGCTATATACTTTTCCCTGGAACCGGATGGCCCTTTGTGGAAGTTGAAGTAATCGTTTTCCTCATCGATGCTTTCCCGGATCACAGGGCAATGCAGGAAGACGAAGACGTATTTGTAGCGGCGGACTTTCCGGAGCTCCCATTCCAGCCACCTGAACTGTTCTTCCTCAGCCTTTTCCTGTCCGTCCTTGATGCAGTTGGAGTCAAATCCGATGAAAGCGCAGCCGCCCAGACGGAAGGAGAACCGTTCATAGCCTCTCTGCTGAAGATAGCGGGAGTGGTTTCCCGGAGTCCACGGGCGGATGTCGTGATTGCCGGGAATTTCATACACCGGAACTTTTATCTTGGCACGGTTGGCTCTGTAGATGGAATCCTGGCACGTGTCAGAGGCATCGTCGATGAGGTCTCCGGTAATGACCACGCACTTGGGATTCAAGATATTGACAGCCTCAGCCGCTCTGTTGAAAAGAGAGTCGGACTTCACAAAGCCGGGAGTGGTGTCCCTGAACCCGATCTGCGGGTCTGTCATCTGGACGAAAGTGAACTCCGAGAACCTAGGGCTGCACGACGCCAGAAGGCAAAGTGTCATGAACAAGCTGAGGACTGTATGCTTTCTCATACGAGAATTATTTGACTCTATAGTAGAGAGTGCCGTTCACATAGAGAGCGTCCTTATCTCCGATGTATGCAACGGAATAGGTCATAGGAATATCCACAGTCCTTTCCAGCGGAACCAGAAGATTTCCGTTTTCGTCATAGGCGGATTTCTTGTAGTCCCAGTCGGCTTTTATATACCATCCGTTCTCAATGGTTCCGGAATATACAGGGTTTGCTGCATCCTCTTCATATTGGTAGAGCTTGATGATATCTCCCTTGGTTTCCAGCGGCTCTTCAAACAGACCGTCAGTGAAATGGACACTGATTACATAGCAGCTGTCATACTTTTTCAGGAACTCCTCTGGGGCTGGTTCAAATTCCCATTTCTCATGATTCATTATGTATAAAGGCTGACCGTTTCTGTTTGATTTGAATATGGTGGCCAGATTGCCGTCTTTGTCTTTGAATACAGCTCTGTCACCCACGAGTTCCGTTGTCAGCTGGTTCTGGTTGTAGACCACCTTTTCGGCCTTGGACTTAGGGAAGATGAATGCGCCATAAACGTTGCCGTCTTCGGCTTCTTCCGGCTCAAATTTGTAGTTGTCCGCATCGTAGTCAAGGATAGAGATGAATTCGTTATTGTCATCGCAGATAAGATCTCCTTTCTCAAAATGGTAGCTGCTGGTTACATCGCTGAAATCTTCAGTGGCATAGTAGGCCGTCAATGTTCCGGCTGAAGGAGTGTTTACCGAAGCCGGCTGGGCCTGATTCCGGGTGTTGGACTTGCAGCAAACGGACAATGCCGCAACCGCAAAAATAGCTGAAAGGGAAAGTATTCTTTTCATAGTGAATATGTGTTTTTACAAAGTTATAAAATTTGTATATTTGTTATCTGTAAATATTCATCGCGATGAAAAAATTCTTCCTGCTGCTTTCCGCAGCCCTTCTGCTGAATGTTTCTGGTTTCTGCCAGAACGTTAACCAGCTGTTCAACAAGATCAACAACGAAGTGCGTGACACCTATGCTCCGGACGAGAGAGACAAGACCTACGAGGTTGCCCTGATAGACAACAAGGGCAAGCTGACCCTTGTGGGCTCAACCACTGAAAAGGAAGCTGTGGACGCCCTGCTTGCAAAGCTTTCCAAGGCCGGCATCAAGGCTGAGAACAAGATAGATGTGCTGCCGTCCAAAAAGCTCAACGGCAAGACCTACGGAATCGTATGCATGTCAACAGCCAGCTTCAACTGCGGCGGAAGCTTCAGCGCCGAGAGCGGAACGCAGGCCCTGATGGGTATGCCGGTCAGGATCCTGGAGGAGAACAATGACGACTGGTACCGCTGCATCAATATGGAGGGCTACACTGCCTGGGTGATCACCCGCAGCGTAAAGGCAATGACCGAGGAAGAATACAAGGCCTATCTGGCAAAACCGAAGGTTTTCGTAAATACCAAATACTCAACCCTGTATTCCGAGAAGAATGTCAACAGCCTGCCGGTGAGCGACCTTGTCTGGGGATGTATCCTCATCGACGAGGGAAAGAGTGGTACCTGGAGGAAGGTTTCAGTGGCAGACGGCAGGACGGGATATGTTCCGGCATCTGACGTCGTTGACCTCAAGGCCTGGATAGACAGCGCCGTTCCTACAGAGAAGAACATCGTGGAAACCGCCAAGCAGTTCTGCGGCTTCCCTTACGTTTGGGGCGGAACCAGCATCAAGGGCGTGGACTGCAGCGGACTTAGCAAGAGCGCATACTTCCTCAACGGATATGTCCTCAGAAGAGATGCGTCCCAGCAGTGCAAGACAGGAGACAGCGTGGACGTGAGCAAGTTTGTTGCAGGAAACTACACCAAGGAGGCTCTTTCCAACCTCCGTCCAGGAGACCTGGTGTTCTTCGGACGCAAGGCCGAGAACGGAAGAAGGGAGAGGGTTACCCACGTAGCCATCTACATGGGTGACGGAATGATAATCCACTCATCCAACATCGTCAGGATCAACAGCCTGATCCCTGGAGAAAAAGACTACTATGCCGGATCCAGGAGAATGCTCAAGGCCCGCCGCATCATAGGAACCGCGGACCAGGGCAAGGGAGTGGTGAGCGTCAGGAACATCGGCCTGACCGAATAATCGCAGAGAAATAACTGATAAACATTTAAACATACACAAGATGACCGACAGAAGAACTTTCTTGAAGAGCGCAGGACTGCTCACAGCTGCAGCCGCTCTTCTGAGTCCATCACAGATTTTCGCCCGGGCAAAGGGTGTTTCCAAACCGAGCGGAAAGAAAGAACTCGAACTGGAGTGGTGCCCTTTCACCGCCAAGATGAAGCACGTATTCACCATCTCCAACAGTTCCAGAACCACAACCCCTATCGTTCTGACAAGAATCACCTACGACGGATATGTAGGATACGGTGAAGCCGCCATGCCGCCATATCTTGGAGAGACCACAAACTCCGCGATCGACTACCTGAAGAAGGCAAGGCCGGTTCTGAAGAAGTTCAAGGATCCGTTCATGATCGGAGCAATCATGGCCGAGATGGATGCCATCACCACCAACAACACCGCAGCAAAGGCTTCCATAGACATCGCCCTCCACGATCTGGTAGGAAACATCTTCGGACAGCCTTGGTGGAAGATATGGGGATTTGACCCTGCAAACTGCCCTTACAACTCCTTCACCGTAGGTCTGGCGGAAAGGGCTGAGGTTCTGGAAAAGGCAAAGGAAGCCGCTTCCGAAGGCCATCTTATCAAGGTTAAGCTCGGAAGAAGCGAGGAACAGGACAAGATGATGATCAACACCATCCGCGAAGTCACCGACACCACAATCTGCATCGACGCCAACCAGGGATGGAAGGACAAGCACTATGCCCTTGACATGATCAACTGGCTCGCCACCAAGAACGTGAACATGATCGAGCAGCCTATGCCTAAGCTGATGCTCGAGGAAACCGGATGGCTGACAGAGAGAAGCCCGCTGCCAATCATGGCCGACGAGGCCTGCCAGAGGCTCAGCGATGTACGCAAGCTCTACGGCCACTACTCCGGAATCAACATCAAGCTGATGAAATGTACAGGTCTGCACGAGGCAAGGGAGATGGTATCCCTGGCCCAGGCACTGGGAATGAAGCTGATGATCGGCTGCATGACCGAGACTTCCGTCGCCATCGCCGCCGGAGCACAGATCGCTCCTGTCTGCGAATGGACCGACCTGGACGGCAACTGGCTGATTGCAAACGACGTGTTCCACTCCTCAACCGTAGTTGACGGAAGAATCGTTCCTTCATCCAAGCCAGGTCTCGGACTCGAGATGAACAAGGGCGTAGACCTCAAATATGCCGCAGAGGAATAATCATTTATGTCCCAAGTAATAAAAATGAAATTACGCCTTTTTATCTTGGCAGCCCTTTGCGGACTGTTGACGATGTCCTGCGAAAAGAATGACGATTGCTCCAAGCATAAGCACGTTACCCTTAACTGCAGGAAACCGGACTATCTGAAAAAGGGCGACAAGGTCGCACTCATTTCCCCGTCCTTTTTCACGCCGATGGAGAATGTGGAGAAGACTGCCGAACTGCTTCGCACATGGGGCCTGGAACCAGTCATCGGGCCGAACGTGGGCAAGAAGTATGACGGCCAATATGCAGGAACCGTCGAGGAGCGTGTAAGCGACATCCGCTGGGCCCTTAACGATCCTTCCATCAAGGCCATCATCTGCAACCGCGGCGGATACGGAACCATCCAGCTTATCGACGAACTGAAGCTCAAAGAACTGTCAGCTCATCCTAAATGGCTCGTAGGCTTCAGCGACATCACCACCCTGCACGGCCTGCTGAACCGTGCCGGCGTGATGAGCATACAAGGTACGATGAGTTCATTCCTTGCCAAGGGCGGCCAGGATCTGACCAGCACGCTGATGCGAGATCTGCTTCTGGGCAGTGTGCCTCAATACGAAGTACCGGCGCATCCCCAGAATATCGAGGGTTTTGCTCGCGGAGTCCTGGTAGGAGGAAATCTCTGCACCTTTGCCCCTAATCTGGGAACTCAGGCTGACGCCACCGCAGGCCGTGACCTGATCCTCTTCATCGAAGAGGTCGAAGAGTCTATGCACAACATCGACAGGCAGTTTACCATCCTTATGATGAACGGGGTCCTGAATCGCTGCAAGGGCGTCATCCTTGGCGAGTTCACCGACTGCGGCAAGGAATTTACCGACGAGAGCGTGGAAGCAATGCTGCGTAAATACTTGACGTCCTATAATATCCCTGTCCTGTGCGGCTTTCCAGCCGGACACGGAGACGTGAACCTGCCGCTAGTGATGGGCGCACCTGTCACCATGGAAGTCCGCAGTAACGGAGCATCGCTGCGCTTCGACATCAGTGGAGAACAGCGCAATATACCTGCCGTAGGCATCGCAGCTTCAGTAACCCCGCTATCCGAGCGTCTCCGCCTTTCCGGCAAACGACCGTGGTGATTCACTCAGGACTGATTTTTCTTATTTTTAGATAGAACAAACAATTAATTAAAACATTACAAATATGAATCTTCGTGATATAAAGAAAGATGTTGAATTCCTTGTTGCAGAGCTTGTAGACGACTGCTTCATTTATCTCGAACTCAACGGAGAAGAGAAAATGGACAAGGTTGGTGAAATCATAGGCGACGCCCTGGACCTCCAGGACGACACCATGGACATGATCAACCATCGTCCTGAAGGAGAGAAAGCCGACAAATACTATAAGGGCATAACCAAAGAGTTCTTTGCAGGCATCGACGCTCTCTACGAGAGGCTCAGCGACCTGAGCAAAAAATAATTAACGATTATGAAAGCAAGATTCCTGATGGTTGCCGTTTGCCTTGCCGCTATGCTTGCAGGCTGCAAGGGCAAACCGGGAGAGGCTTCCAATGCGGATGCCGACTCCACACAGATTTCCGCCGTCCCGACACTTGAGGCTAAAGCTGAACCAGCCCAGGTCTACACCGGTCCTGACTATGCCCAGGAAGTTCTCTGCCTGATAGACCGCAGCCTGATTCCTGAAAGAATAAACGACTCGATCTACAAGGAAGCTACAGAGACGAAGCGTGTCTTCGACGAGTACACTTCTCCAAACAGAATCAGCTGCATGAACGGCGAAGGAGGCATTTACAACATTGCTTATGTCGACTGCTACCACATGCTCAACGATGACGGCCTCTTTGTGATGTACTACACGGAAGCCGGAGTGGACGGCGCCGTGCTGGACATAATGAAGACTTACACTTACAAGAACGGCCTGCTGACAGAGGTTGAAAACCCTATCAAGGCCCCTGACTTCGACGAGTTCTTCGAGGGAGTTGATGTTCCGGCAGACCTCAAGTCCGCTCTCAATGAAATGAAGCGTGAGTATAACCGGGAAAAGAACTCTCTCCGCGGCATAGACCTCAGGCACGGAGAGCAAGACGACAATGTCCTCTTGCTCAGACCTAGCTACATCGCTGATGACAGGCTTTGGGAACTGGCAAACCCTGTTGAATACCAGTTCAACGGCACCACATTCGTAAAGATGCCACGCAAATAGTTTCAGAGCTTGATCCTTCTCAGACGGGCGGCAAGAGTCTTTTCTCTGCCGTCCGTTATTGCATTCAGAAGAGTGTGGAACCTGTCGCTGTGGTTAGGATAGACCAGATGGCAGAGCTCGTGGGCAATGACATAATCCATAAGTTCTTCCGGCAGTTTTACCAGATTCATGTTGAGATTGATATTCCGCTTGGTGGAGCAGCTGCCCCAGTTGGATGAATTGTTCTTTATGGCTACACGATTATAGCGGAAAGGGTCATTTACCACCATGCCCCAGCGGTTGCGGATTGTGACCTTTTTGGTCATCATCTCATACATCTGCCTTGTTCTCAGGGGCAGTATCTTGTGTGCAAGCTTGTTTATCTGGTATTCAGACGGAGCGCCTCCTTCTGCCTGCTCCATCTTCCGCTTGAGAATCTCCTGCCTTCTTGCAACCATCTTCCCGCCTACAGAAAACAGGAACCGCTCCGCCTCCTCGTATGACGCAAACGTCGGCAGAGTGACCTTGACCTCCCCCTTGGAGGACACGAACACCCTGATACAGCGGCTCTGAGGATATTTGGTATAGGTCACTTCCCCCAGCCCGTTGTCATAATTTACCGTTCTAGTCTGAAGCGTCATTTTCTCTCTTTTCTCAGTGCAAAATTATGAAATCACACTGTAAAATACCGGCAAGGCGTTGATTTCTCAAAAACTTTTATATCTTTGCGTCCCCGATGGCAGGAATTACAGTCCTGTATCGGTGAGCAAAAACAATTATTAACCACAAAATCTTAAGCAAATGGCTGAGTATTTGAATTCAGACAAGAAGCAAGAGATATTTGGCAAGTACGGAAAGTCTAATAAAGACACTGGTTCTGCTGAAAGTCAGATTGCTTTATTTTCCTACCGTATCGCTCACCTTACCGAGCATATGAAGAGAAACAAGAAGGATCACGCAACACAGCGCGCACTTCTGATGCTCGTAGGTAAGAGACGCCGCTTCCTTGATTATCTTAAGGAAGTTGACATCGAGAGATACAGGAACATCGTCAAGGAGCTTAATCTTAGAAAGTAAACTCCTTCAAAGTTGGCGGTGGCGGCTAAATGCCTTAAACACTGCTAAATACGAAAACACCCTCCCGGAAAACCGCAGGAGGGTGTTTTGTTATTTTACTGATTGTCAGCGATTTATTCGCCACCGCAAGATTCTGGCTGCGGCCGGCTGAGCTTGAGCCAGATGCGCAGGCCGTTGATGGAGTTGAGCAGGTAGAACGAGTACTTGATCACCATCACGATGGTGTAGCTGTCGCTTCCCGCGCTCATCAGGCGGTTGGTCCACAGCAGGATCGAGAAGACGTTGACCAGGTTCCAAAGATACCACTGGTCCATATAGGCCCAGGACATCAGTATCTGGCCGATCAGGTTAAGCACCAGGACAAAGGCGTCCAGGAAGAGCTTGGCCTTGTCTATCTCGGCGATCTTTCCGGCCTCGAGAAGCTTGAGGTCCACCCAGTACAGTATGCCGTAGCAAATTGCGGTTCCGGCTATAATCGCGATGGAAACATATACCCACTGCTTTCCCGTAAGCCTTCTGGCCCTGACCTTGGAGGTTCCCCCATCTTCCGTCTTCTTGCCGGCCCCGCGTTTTCTCCACTGCCAGTAGCCGATGAACTGCATCGGGAGAAAATAGAAGGCGTGCTGGGCGAACTGGCCCATATTGCCGCTGTCGTAGTTGGCATAGGCTCCGATGCTCACGTCCAGCACTCCGAAAAGGAAGGTCCAGATGTTGCCATTGGCACTCAGGACGGTGTTCACCACTCCCATTATGGCACCCACCGCCACAACGATCTGCTTAACGGTAATGGCGTCCTGGGCACGGATCTTCAGCACGTTCACCACTACAACGGCGGTTATCATACCCACCAGGATGAACATGTTGAACCAGAGGTTGAACTTAAGGTCCCTTTCGCTGAGTAAAGATTTCTCCGATGACATTTATATCGCTTTCAAAAAGTCGTGGGGCATGCTTTCACACACCCCACTAATCTTCATTTATCCACGCCGTGTTATTCCTGGCTGTCCTTATGGTTGTTGTGAGGACGGTCAGAGTGCGGACGGCTGTTGTTTGGACGGTTGCCATTCGGGCGGTTTGAGCCTGGACGGTTTCCTGACGGACGGTCTCCGGTTGGACGAGGACGCCTTACAGGCTCAACATAGCCTTCTGGCTTAGGAAGAAGAGCCTTCATAGAAAGGCGCATCTTGCCGGTCTTCTCGTCAATCTCGAGGAGTTTGACGTCCACCTCGTCTCCCATCTTGACAACATCCTCGACCTTGTTGGTCTTCTGCCAAGCCATCTCGGAGATGTGCAGCAGACCTTCCTTGCCAGGAAGAATCTCCACGAATGCTCCGAAATCCTGGATGGAAACAACCTTTCCGTGATAAACCTGTCCGGCTTCCGGAACGGTGGTGATGCCCTTGATCCAGTTGAGAGCCTTCTCCATAGACTCCTTGTCTGTTCCGAAGATGTCAACAGCTCCGATGCTGGTGCCGTCGTCCTGTTTCTCCTCGGTGATGGTAACGGTGGTTCCGGTTTCCTTCTGGATCTTCTGGATAACCTCTCCGCCCTTGCCGATAACGGCTCCGATGAATTCGCCAGGGATTCTGATCTGGACGATTCTTGGAGCGTATGGCTTGAGCTCAGGACGCGGTGCGTCGAGAGTCTTCATCATCTCGCCCATAATGTGCTGGCGTGCCTGGTTGGCCTGTGCAAGAGCCTTGGCCATAATCTCTTCAGAAAGACCGTCGCACTTGATGTCCATCTGGGTGGCGGTGATACCGTCCTTGGTTCCCGCAACCTTGAAGTCCATATCGCCGAGGTGATCCTCGTCGCCGAGAATATCGGAAAGGATGGCGAACTTGCCGTCCTGCTCGATCAGTCCCATCGCAACACCTGCCACAGGCTTCTTGATCTGGATACCTGCATCCATAAGAGCAAGGCAGCCGGCGCAAACGCTTGCCATGGAAGAAGAACCGTTGCTCTCCAGGATGTCTGAAACCACCCTGATTGCATAAGGATTCTCTTCTCCGGTAGGGATCATTGGCTTCAGGGCTCGCATAGCAAGATTACCATGCCCGACTTCTCTTCTGGAAGTTCCTCTGGAAGCCCTTGCCTCTCCGGTTGCGAACGGAGGGAAGTTATAGTGGAGAACGAATGGTTCTGTCCTCTCGATCAGAACCTCGTCCATCTCCTTCATGTCCAGCTTGGTGCCCAGGGTTACGGTTGCAAGGCTCTGGGTCTCGCCGCGGGTGAAGATTGCGCTTCCGTGTGCACAAGGCAGATAGTCAACCTCGCACCAGATAGGGCGCACGTCTGTGGTTGCACGACCGTCCAGACGGCGGCCTTCGTTGATGATGAGGTCTCTCATGGCCTTCTTCTCGACGGCTGCATAATAACGGTTGACCATTGCGGTCTTTTCCTCTCTCTCCTCCTCAGGGATGGTCTGCATGAACTCTTCCTTGAGGGCGTCGAAAGCCTCGGTCCTTTCCTGCTTAGGCAGAGCGCTCTTTGCTATCTGGTAGCAGCGGTCATAGCAGAACTTTGCACAAGCCTCGCGGATTGTCTCGTCGTTGACCTCGTGGCAATACTCTCTCTTTACGCGCTTTCCAACAGCATCAGTGAGCTCCTCGAGAACAGCGCAGTGCTTCTTGATTTCCTGATGGGCGAACATGATGGCTCCGAGCATAACATCCTCGGAAACTTCCTTCATTTCTCCCTCGACCATCATTATGTTCTGGGCGGTTGCTCCAACCATAAGTTCCAGGTCTGCTCTCTCCAGATCCTTGAATCCAGGATTGATGCAGTACTGGCCGTCTATGCGGGCAACCCTGACCTCGGAAATAGGTCCGTTGAAAGGTATATCGGAAACTGCCAGGGCGCTTGCTGCGGCAAGACCTGCCAAAGCGTCCGGCTGAGTGTCCTTGTCTGCTGAAATGAGGTTAACCGTAACGAATACGGCTGCGTGGAAATCTTCCGGGAACAGAGGTCTGAGTGCACGGTCTATAAGCCTGGCAATCAGAATCTCATAGTCGCTGGCCTTTCCCTCTCTCTTCATAAATCCGCCAGGGAAACGTCCTGCGGAATAAAACTTCTCCTTGTAATCTACCTGAAGAGGGAGGAAGTCCACATCCTCTTCTGCTTCTTTGGCGCAAGTAACGGTGGCAAGAAGCATTGTGCCACCCATCTTAACTACGGCCGAGCCATCTGCCTGCTTGGCCAGTTTTCCAGTCTCAATTTCAATGGTACGTCCGTCTGCGAGCTGGATTGTTTTCTTGATAATATTCATAATCTCGTCTAAATGTTCTTCTACCAGATGTTGAGAGGACGGCCTGCCATAAGCTGCTCAACCTGATGGCGTACATCCTCAAGAACCTTCTCGTCAGTAAGGTTATTGAGAACCTTGTCAATCAAGCCTACGACAAACTTGATGTCATTCTCCTTGAGGCCTCTGGTGGTAACGGCAGGGGTTCCTACCCTTATACCTGAAGTCTGGAACGGAGAGCGGGTGTCGAACGGAACCATGTTCTTGTTCACGGTGATGTCTGCCTGAACCAGGGTGTTCTCCACTACCTTTCCGGTAAGATCTGGGAACTTGGTTCTCAGGTCGATAAGCATCATGTGGTTGTCTGTTCCGCCACTTACTACCTTGTATCCTCTTGCCATGAACTCCTCTGCCATTACGACTGCGTTCTGGTGAACCTGCTCAACGTAGGTCTTGAACTCAGGCTGCAGGGCCTCGAAGAATGCAACTGCCTTCGCTGCGATGCAGTGCTCCAGCGGACCACCCTGGATGCCAGGGAATACTGAGGAGTTGAGTATGGCGCTCATCTTCTTGATTTCTCCCTTAGGGGTCTTCTGTCCCCAAGGATTCTCGAAGTCCTTACCCACCAGGATGATACCTCCGCGAGGTCCACGAAGGGTCTTGTGAGTTGTGGAAGTAACGATGTGAGCGTACTTTACAGGGTTCTTCAGCAGACCTTTTGCAATAAGTCCTGCAGGATGGGCCATGTCAACCCAGAGGATTGCTCCAACCTTGTCTGCGATGGCTCTCATCCTCTCCCAGTCCCACTCTCTGGAATATGCGCTGGCGCCGCCGATAATCAGTTTCGGCTTGTGCTCCAGAGCCTTCTTCTCCATATCGTCGTAGTCGATCAGTCCGGTCTCCTTGTCCAGTCCGTAAGCGACAGCGTTGTACAACTTTCCTGAAACGTTCACTGGGGAACCGTGGGTAAGGTGTCCACCCATATCCAGGTTCAGGCCCATGAAGGTGTCACCAGGATTGATGCAGGCCATCATGACGGCCATGTTAGCCTGTGCTCCGGAGTGAGGCTGAACGTTTGCGTATTCAGCGTCGAAGAGCTTGCAGATACGGTCGATTGCCACCTGCTCAATCTTGTCAACTTCCTGGCATCCGCCATAATATCTGTGGCCAGGATAACCTTCGGCATATTTGTTTGTACATACGCTACCAAGGGCTGCAAGCACCTGGTCACTTACAAAGTTCTCAGAAGCAATCAATTCAACGCCTCTGGACTGACGATTTTCCTCTCTTTTGATGAGTTCGGATATTTCGAGATCTTGTTTCATATTGTTAAATCTGTATTGATATTCATTTTTCTGTCTGCACAGATGGGCAAATATAGCAAATTAATCGTAACGGGCGGAAATTAACGGACAAAAAAAGATGGCCAAAAGCCTTGGCCATCTTTTTTCTTTCTGAAAAACTCTCCTAGTCTTGTGCTGGAGCTTCTACATCGTGACATACGATACGGAAGCCTCTGTAGCCGGCGCGTCTCTCAGGGGAGTTGTGTCCGCGATAGGATACGCGGCAGCGGGATGCAGGGTTGTGCCAGCTTCCGCCTCTGATAACTCTCTCTTCTCCGATAGCAGGTCCTTCAGGGTTGAAGGTCTCGTTCCTGTTGTATGCTCCGTACCAGTCATAGCACCATTCCCATACGTTTCCGCTCATATCATAGATATCCAGCTCGTTTGGCTCCAACTGTCCTACAGGATGGGTGGATCCGCGGTCATACCATGCAACACGCTCAACCAGATTGCTTCCGGCGTATTTAGTGCGTGACCTTGCATCGGTCTTGACACCACCTCTTGCAGCAAACTCCCACTCGGCCTCTGTCGGCAGGGTGTATTTCTTTCCGGTCTTCTTGCTGAGGATACGGCAGAATTCCATAGCCTCCTCCCAGGTAACATAGTACATAGGATAGTCAGGGCCTACGCCGTTCAGCTTGTCAAGAGTCAGTTTGGCATCTGCCTTCCTGCTCTGCTGCACAACGCTTGTCTCCATTACAGCCTCCCACTGGGACTGGGTGATCTCAAACTGGCCGATGAAGAAGTCTCCGACAGTAACTCTGTGGATTACCTCGTCCTTGTCTGCTTCCTTTCCCTGCTCTGAAGTACCGCCCATCATAAACTCACCTCCCTCAACATAGATCATGGAAATCTCTATTCCAAACACGGATTCCTTGAAGTTCTCTCTCAGTTTACCCTGCGAAAACATAGGCACGGAAATCAGGAGAGCCAATGCAATAGCTAGAATTTTTTTCATATCGTTTGTTTTTAGGGTTAATAATCGGATGTTTAGGTATTCAAATATACAATCATACCGATAGTTTTCCAAATTTTTTATCTTTGGACTGATATTTCCTTTAATCGAGATGACTAACAGAAAACTGCTTAACAGCGAGTTGGGAAGGGCTACCGTGGAAGAATTCAAGCAAAGGGACAAAATTCCGGTAGCCGTTGTCCTGGACAATGTCCGCAGCCAGCACAACATCGGATCGGTATTCCGCTCCAGCGACGCTTTCATCGCGGAGAAAATCATACTCTGCGGAATAAGTGCCACACCCCCTACTCCCGAAATCCACAAATCCGCCCTGGGTGCCGAGTTCTCCGTTAACTGGGAATACTTCAGGGAAACGGTGGACGCCGTCCGCAAACTCAAGGAAGAAGGCTACAGGATTATCAGCATAGAGCAAACGGAGAATTCCGTAATGCTCCCCGATTTCAAGACCGTAGAGGGAGAAAAGTATGCCCTGGTATTCGGAAACGAGGTGCACGGAGTCCAGCAGGAAATAGTCGACCTCAGCGATGCTTCTATAGAAATTCCGCAGTTCGGCACCAAGCACTCCCTCAATGTTTCCGTTTGCATCGGAGTCGTGCTTTGGGAGTTCCTGGCAAAGCTCGGCAAGGTCTGACTTTAAGGGCAGGTTGCAGCAGCTATTGCTTTTTTTAATATCTTTGTGAATAGTCCTAGGAATTTTAACTTTAAAAACTGAATATTATGAGAATGGAAGGCAGAAGGACCAGCTCCAATGTGGATGACCGCAGAGGAATGTCTGGTGGAAAAGCTGCAGGACTTGGAATCGGCGGTCTTTTGATTGCCGGACTCGTCATGTATTTGCTTAACGGAAACATTGACCTCGGCGGATTGCTTCAGCAGGCTGGAGGAATGGGTGGCACGGAAGTAGCCCAGGACTATCAGCCAACCGCACAGGAAGAGGCTCTTGCAGAATTTTCAAAGCAGATTCTCGCTTCTACGGAAGACGTATGGACCAAGGTTTTCAGAGAGCAGGTCGGCGCAGAATATGAACCGCCGAAGATGGTGCTCTTCACAAGTTCAGTCCAGACCGGCTGCGGCGGAGCTACAGCATCCGTAGGCCCGTTCTACTGCTCTGCTGACAGATCCCTCTATATAGACTTGTCTTTCTTCAGCCAGATGAAACAGCAGCTGGGAGCTGACGGCGAGTTTGCATATGCCTACGTTATCGCCCACGAGGTCGGCCATCACGTGGAGAACCTTCTGGGAACCCTCGGACAGGTACACCAGAAGATGCAGCAGTCAGACAAGACTACCGCCAACAACTGGAGCGTAAGGCTTGAACTCCAGGCAGACTTCCTGGCAGGCGTCTGGGGCTATCACGAAGACAAGATGTTCAACTCCATCGACGAGCAGGACATCGCCAACGCCATCAGATGCTCCAAGGTCATCGGCGACGACTATCTCCAGAAGAAGTCACAGGGCTACACCGTTCCTGACGCCTTCACCCACGGCACCAGCGCCCAGAGAGAGAAGTGGCTCAAGCGTGGTCTCCAGACTGGAAACCTACGCTACGGAGACACTTACAACATCCCTTACAGCCAGCTGTAGTCATATGGCGATGGCCGTTAAGAAAAACACTATGAAGAAATTTATCACTCTCGCCGCAACGGCATTGGCGCTGATGTTTGCCACAGATTCCTACGCTCAGGTAATCGGAAAAGACATCATTACCAAGAATGAAATATCCGTTTCATACGGAACACTTTCCAACTCCGAGTGGATTGAAGTATTCCAGGAGGTAGTAACTGTGATGTTCGGAGGAAAGACAAAACAAAAAAGTGCTGTGGGGCCGATTTCCGCTGAATATTTCTACAGGGTATCACCTGTTGTGGCTGTCGGTGCAGTGGGAAGCATTGCTTCTTACAAAGATGACATTCTAAGCAAAGAAGTGCCTGACGCAACGGACGCTACAGGCGCAACTGTTGAGATCAAAACCGGAGATTACACCAGGACTTATTTGTCATTTATGCCAGCAGCCAAGTTCAACTGGCTGAGGAAAAAGCATTTCGGAATGTATTCCAAGATTGCAGCAGGCATCAGCCTCTTGAATACAAACATGAAAGATGTTGATCCAACAGTTGCCACTGAGAAAAACAAGGACGTGGCCTTCAACTTCCAGGCATCGCTCCTCGGCATTGAGGCCGGCGGACAGCTCCGCGGTTTCGCCGAGTTCGGTATGGGAGAGCAGGGAGCTATCCTTATCGGTATCCGCTACAACTTCTAAAAAGCCTGGCACCGCCGCCAGCAAAAGTCCAGGAGGCGTGGCGGATAAAACGTTGAGATACAGACTCTTACACAAAAAACATGTATGCATTTTTACATACATGTTTTTCTTTAATATGCTGATAATAAGACTATTATCGGGCACGCGACCTATTCCATAGCTACCATGCCGGAAGCTGCTTCAGACATCCAAAGCTTTCGCGGCTTTATTAAAGGCTGTAGCGGACACGCTTCCACAAGGCCGCTAACTGATCACATTGAACCGAGTCCGGAAAGAAGTTCCATAAGTGCGTCTTGTTCTGATGCTACATACGGTCTCTGCGATAAAACCATTCTAACAATATCAACACGCCCTGACTTTTGTGTTATCTGCTGAAGATACGGTTTTCCATATTGGCTCCATACCAACTCGGCCTTATCCCCTTCATTAACCATATTCATATAAACAACCACAACCCAACCAAAGTCAGTTGAATACTTTTTCGTTCCTGTTACCTTAACTTTGTCAACTTGTACTTTATCTGTTGTCGTTGTTATTACTCCTTTGCTAAAATCTAACTCACATTTGGCAATCTTAGTGCACGGTATTCGCATTTCCCTCGAAAGGATTGCATGATCCTCATATGACACATATCGCGGAGTTGAGTATATCTCTATTGCCTCTATGTACATTTTCCCACTGTAATTGAGTGGATTTGTACTCTGAGCGTCTGCTGAATAAGTCAGCAAAATAAGCAATAGGGAGATTACTGAAAAGCGCAGTAATTCTCTTTGCATCTTATTAATCAAACTTTGCATCCCTGTCTTTTTCAGCTTGTTCTAAGGCCTTTACTCTTGACTCCATCTTTAGAAATCTGGCTGAAGCATTATCAAACCTGATTAGTTCGTAGAGATAATGGAACTCTTGGGGAGAATAAAACGATAAAAGGGAACGAGCACTATCGTAATCTTCGTTGTCAACTAGCCTCAAAATACTTTTTCCATTCTCATTAACTTCAAACACCGCATATAGTGGCATTTCATAATAACCTTGAGACAATCCCAATCCAAATTTACCGACTATATTCTCGAAATCAACAGGAACTACTTTTCTAAAATTCTTAACATTTTCTTTTCGAGCTGTTTCTGACCATTTTGAAAATTTCTCATCAACTACAGCCATTTTGCTTTCGAAAGAAGCCCAATCCTTTGGCTCAACCCGCAAATATTTTAGATTAACATTGCCATTAAGGTCATCTAACATTCCAATACAAAGAACCAAAGAGTCAGTTCCTTTATATCTAAAAACCCTTACACTACAGTCTCCAAAGCGACCAACGAGTTTAAGCGGTGTTTCTTTTGAGAGCTGATCTACACTGTTGGACTCTTGTGCAAAAACATTGCTGAGCGAAAACAACAGAGCAACTATAAGTAATAAGCTTTTTTTCCTCATGATATAAACCTCCCTAATTTTATTTTACCCAAACGGTATTCTTTGAATTGTTTCCGTTGACAGATTTGATTGTCTTCTTGTCCTGGGTTTTGCGGATAAGCCCGGCAGAAGCCTTTGAGTTAAGATACCATCTGGAAATCCATACATGAACAGACCGGAAAGCACTTGTCCTTCCATCATAGTCCTTTAATAAATCAGAATACTCCTTTGGAAGGAAACTGCTGACACTTTTGATAAATTGTGCTGAGCTGAATGCTTTGGGCAAACTGTTTAGGATGCTTTTGAAATGTGCATCCAATGCTTCTCGAAGATCTTTGTAGTTCATGTTACTAAACTCCGCAGTTGGTCCAAAACCGCCATCTAATGAATACAAAGAAAGTGCGGACCTATTAACTTATCTGGTTGGTGGGCTCTCGACAGCCGCGACGCAAATAAGATCAGCCCGCACTTTGCTATAGTGTGGGCAAGCCCATATTATAGCCAGTGCAAGCGTCAAGTCTTATTCCTTCGTCGCTGAGAATTGTCGAGATTCACCAACAAGGATAAGCCAAACGCTTTCTATTCTAGTTCTGTTGAACTATACAAATATAACTATTTCTTTAATGATGCTTTAATTTTCATTTTAATGGTATCCATCTATAACCGAGAAAAGGGATGTCTACACCACTATTTTTAGAGCCTAGAAAGTTTTAGCGCCTGCCGCTTAACGCATTGAATATGAGAATTATACGCAAAATAGTTCCCGCCTTTTTGCAGGAACCACTTTTAGCATTTTATTGGATATCAAACATTTAGGCGGCAGTAGTGAATCAGGCTTACAAGGGGAGGGCGGAACGGGAAAATGATTACTTCTGCCTCTGGTCAGTGATGGCACGCCTTACCCTCTCATAGAGGAAGCGGTTATGCGCTCCGTTAAGTGTGGTGGTGTTTGCGGATGCTGCCTTGAACTTGTTCTGGAGCATCTCCAACTGGCCCAGTATCATTGAAGAAACATCTGAATTTCCCCTTTCCCTTGGAGTGTAGACTGGGGTTGATCCGCGAGGGATGGCACTACCGCCGGTGTACATGTCGCAGAGTTTCTGGACATATATCTTCTGCATCATTCGGCGGAAAGCTGCCTCCTGAGGATCTGCAGGAATTGGGGCAAACACTATGCTGTTAAGGTCAGCGAAATAGTTCTCGACGGTGTAGGCG